>JBATMT010000469.1:0-1811 GCA_049289975.1 Paracoccaceae bacterium
AATTGCCGTCCAACCAAGCGCATGCTCGCCAATGCCTCGATCGGAGTGGAGCCGTTCGATGCCTACTACTCGGCGCACGAGCTCTATGAGACCTTGCAGGGCGTCTTTCAGGGCCTGCCCAATGCCAAGGCTCGGCTGACGCAGATCCTGTCCTGCCATTGCGATGACTATCAGCGCTGCCTCTACTATGCGCTGGCAGGGCGCGGGGTTGTCCAGATGCTCGACGATCTCGAATGGCTCTTCGAACTCCTTGGGCCGCGGTGCCAGATGTCGGGGCACATTCTGCGCTCGGGCCAGAACCCTGCGCCGATGGTCAACCCTTACGTCTCGTCAGAGCCTGATGGCCCTGTTCCTGCCCGCAATGCCGACTTTACCGAAGGTCCATCGTGGTATCTCGATCCCGGTCTTGGAGGGATGATCGAGGAATAAGCGGCCATCAGCTATTGCGAAGGCCAAGCCGGTCGTCGTCATCAACAAGCGTGATGCGCCCGTCCCAGTCCCACAGGACCAGATTGAGCGCGTCCGCTGGGGCACCCCGGGCGTAGCTCGGGACGACGATGCCGGCATAGCCTTGCGCGATCGCGGCCTCCGCCAGGTCTTGCGTCGGGACCGGCTTGCCTGAGAGCATCCGATCACGCCACGCCGGGTCGGCGAGCTCAGCCGGTGCGATACCGAAAGGCCGCAATGCAGCCGCATCGCGGCCATCGAGCAGCGGTCCGATGTCGGCCTGATAGGCGACCAGCGTGGTGGGCTGGAGGGTGCCAACCTGATTGGCCTCGCGCAGCGCGGTCTCAGGGGCGAGGGAAGTATAGAGCGCGATGCGCCCGATGCGATTGAACCGTCCGCCAAACCGGGCCGCCCCCTCCCCTGAGAGGGGTTCGCGGGACCAGACCGGATTGTGGGCGCGGTAGAGCAGCCCGGTAAAATGCATTGGACTAGGCGTGGACGCCGGCGTCGACCGCGTCGATATAGGTCAGCACGTCATCGGCCCGGTTGCTCTGCACCAGCTGCATGGCGGTCTGGCCCGAGAAGCCGGGCAGGGGTTCCGAGCGGTACCAGGCATAGGCCAGCAACGCCGAGCCAAAGCGCGGCTCGACCTTGTTGAGCACCTCGACCATCTGGCGAAGGCGGCGCTGGGTACGTGTCGACGCGATCCGGTCTTTGCGCTGGATCGCGTCCTTGCCGAGGCCCAGCGAGCGTGCGAGTTCGTCGCTGGTGGTCCGCAGCGCGTCGACGATCTTGCGCGGAGCAAACGCGCCGTTGTCAGCGTAGTTTTGAATCGCCATTGCACTTTCCCATGAATTTTGACGCGATATAGCGTCAATCTTTGCGGTAATCAAGGTTTGCTGTGCCCAGACCCAGCAGGTGTTCCGGTTCAACCGCAGAGGTTTCCCGCTCTTACAAAACCACGACCTGCAATTCGATCGCACCGGGAAGGCCCTCTTCTGCAGGCATAACGCA
This sequence comes from Paracoccaceae bacterium, assembly GCA_049289975.1. GTDB lineage: Bacteria > Pseudomonadota > Alphaproteobacteria > Rhodobacterales > Rhodobacteraceae > TMP-24. The sequence continues at coordinate 1,462 of JBATMT010000469.1, forward strand.
GAAGGGCTGGAGCTTGCTGTCCGTCCTCACCACGGCATGGCTCTGCCCGGAATTTGCTGTCATCCGGATGGCGAGGCGCTCGGCATTGGCGCGTCCGCACAGGATCGCCCTTCTGGGATCGAGGCTCTGAAGCAGCATGGTCACCTCCCGAGCGTTACGGCGTTGCCGGGAAGAATGTGCGAACCGCGCGCTTTGGGGGCACGACTTCAAATCGGCGCTCCATCAATCTGCTGATGCGGAACCGGCCTCGGCCATCGGGCGTGCTGAGTTCAATCTTCGCGCCGCGCTTTGTCACCCTGAATTCGGCGTGTTCGCTCCCGTCGGTGAACTTCATGGGTTCAGGCAGCCGG
>JBATMT010000470.1:0-3874 GCA_049289975.1 Paracoccaceae bacterium
GCCCTTCTGAAGGAAAGCTTCGAGATTGACACCCCCGAAGAGGGTTCGGTTGTCAAAGGCAAGGTCATCGCGATCGAAGCGGGCCAGGCCATCATCGATGTCGGCTACAAGATGGAAGGCCGTATCGATCTCAAGGAATTTGCGAACCCCGGCGAACAGCCCAACATCTCTGTTGGCGATGAAGTCGAGGTCTATCTCGACCGCGTAGAAAACGCCCGTGGCGAGGCTGTCATCAGCCGTGAGAAAGCCCGTCGTGAAGAAGCCTGGGACCGTCTGGAAAAAGCCTATGCTGCAGAAGAGCGCGTTGATGGCGCCATCTTCGGTCGCGTCAAAGGCGGGTTCACGGTCGATCTGGGCGGCGCAGTGGCCTTCCTTCCTGGCTCGCAGGTCGATGTCCGTCCGGTGCGCGACGCTGGCCCGCTCATGGGTATGAAGCAGCCCTTCCAGATCCTTAAAATGGATCGTCGTCGTGGCAACATCGTTGTATCGCGTCGCGCAATCCTGGAAGAAAGCCGCGCGGAACAGCGCGCCGAAGTCATCGGCAACCTGACCGAAGGCCAGACAGTGGACGGCGTCGTCAAGAACATCACCGAATACGGTGCGTTCGTTGACCTCGGCGGCGTTGACGGCCTGCTGCACGTGACCGACATGGCCTGGCGCCGTGTGAACCATCCGTCGGAAATCCTGTCGATTGGCGAGACGGTCAAGGTTCAGGTCATCAAGATCAACAAAGAAACTCACCGCATCAGCCTTGGCATGAAGCAACTCCAGTCCGATCCATGGGATTCGGTCGAGAGCCGCTTCCCGCTGGGTTCGGTGCATCATGGCCGCGTCACGAATATTACCGACTACGGCGCGTTTGTGGAGTTGGAAGCGGGCGTCGAGGGCTTGGTTCACGTGTCCGAAATGTCCTGGACCAAGAAGAACGTCCACCCCGGCAAGATCGTCTCGACTAGCCAGGAAGTCGACGTCATGGTTCTGGAGATCGACACCGCGAAGCGTCGTGTGTCGCTCGGCCTGAAGCAGACCCAGCGCAATCCGTGGGAAGTGTTCGCGGAATCGCATCCAGTTGGCACGGTCATCGAAGGCGAAGTCAAGAACATCACCGAGTTCGGTCTGTTCGTCGGCCTCGACAACGATATCGACGGCATGGTTCACCTTTCGGACCTGTCGTGGGACAGCCGTGGCGAAGATGCCATCCAGAACTATCGCAAGGGCGATATGGTCAAGGCCGCTGTCACCGAAGTCGATATCGAGAAGGAGCGCATCTCGCTCTCCGTCAAGGCTCTGGATGCAGACACGTTCTCGGACGCTGTTGACGGCGTGAAGCGCGGCTCGATCATCACCGTCACTGTGACGGCAGTGGAAGAGGGCGGCATCGAAGTCGACTACAATGGCATGAAGTCATTCATCCGTCGTTCGGACCTGTCGCGTGACCGTGCCGACCAACGGCCGGAGCGCTTCCAGAAGGGTGACCACGTGGACGTCCGCGTGACAAACGTCGACAGCAAGACTCGCAAACTGGGCCTTTCGATCAAGGCACGCGAGATTGCCGAAGAGAAAGAAGCAGTCGAGCAGTATGGCTCGTCGGACTCGGGCGCGTCGCTGGGCGACATCCTGGGCGCGGCGCTCAAGGGCAACAAGTAAGCTCTGTCGACTTCGGCGACGACAATGCGGCCCCGTTCCTTGCGGACGGGGCCGTTTGCTTTTTGGCGCTGCCCGATTCGGGAATTTGGCCTGCGACCGGCAATTTCTGCAAAGCGGCAGCGGAATGCTGCGCTGCTTTGATAGACGAAGTGGCCGCCTAGCCGGTCTGGATTGAAAATCCCGGTGAATAATCACGCTTTTACAATGGGTTTCCTGTTTGAGGCGCGAAAGTTTGGCCCTATAGTCCAAGACGAGAAAAAAGAGAGGGCGGCCCAACGAGGCTCGTCACAGGGGGGATTATGATCCGGTCCGAACTGATCCAGAAGATCTCGGAGGAAAACCCGCATCTGTTTCAGCGGGATGTCGAAAAGATCGTGAACACGATTTTCGATGAAATCATTGAAGCCATGGCTCGGGGTGACCGGGTCGAACTGCGCGGGTTCGGCGCATTCTCGGTCAAGAAGCGCGACGCGCGGGCTGGCCGCAATCCGCGGACCGGCGAATCCGTCAGCGTCGATCAGAAGCATGTGCCTTTCTTCAAGACTGGTAAGCTGCTGCGTGACCGGCTGAACGGCGAGTAATTCCTTCCCATGCTCAGAAGCCTGCGTTTCATATTCCTCGGGCTTGTGGCCATTGTGCTGCTGGCGGTGGCTTCGGCAAACCGGACGCCGGTGGCCGTGCGGCTGTTGCCGCCTGAGATGGACGCGTTCTTTTCGACCGGGCTGTCGGTAGAATTGCCACTTTTTCTGGTGATATTCTTAGGGATCATCGCAGGACTGGCAATTGGCTTCGTCTGGGAATGGTTTCGCGAGGCGAAGCTTCGGGCCGAAGCGAGTCAGCACAAGCGCAAGGTCGCTCATCTGGAACGAGAGGTCATCCGGCTTAAGGGCGCAAGTGGCGAAAAGCAGGACGAGGTGCTGCAACTTCTGGAGAGAAAGACGGGCACCTGATAGGCTGCCGTCGCAGAAATCGGTTTTCTCGGTCGATTGCGCACTTTAAACCGAACTCATGGATACACGGGTCAAGATTTGCGGGCTTCGCGAGCCTGCTCATATAGCTGCAGCCGCCGAGGCTGGTGCCGCGTATGTCGGATTTGTCTTCTTTGCCAAATCTCCGCGCAATCTTCCTCTCGCAGATGCACGATCGCTTGCGTTGCTGGTTCCTGATGGTGTGGCCAAGGTAGCGCTTACAGTGAATGCGTCGGATGCAGAACTGGATGTCATTACGGCTTCGGTGCCCTTGGACATGTTGCAGTTGCACGGCTTGGAAAGTCCTGAGCGGGTGGCCGAGATCAAGTCGCGATATGGATTGCCGGTGATGAAGGCGGTCGGAGTGGCCGAGCGAGCGGACTTGATGGAAGTGGACCTGTTTCAGTCAGTCGCTGATCAGATTCTGGTCGATGCGAAGCCACCCAAAGATGCGGTGCTACCGGGCGGCAACGGCTTGGCGTTCGACTGGACGTTGCTGCTGGGTCGGGTGTGGCGGAAGCCGTGGATGTTGGCGGGTGGGCTTACGGCGGACAACGTGGCGCTGGCAGTGAAATCGACAAACGCGCGGCAGGTGGATGTATCGTCGGGCGTGGAAAGTGCTGTGGGGGTCAAGGATGAGGCATTGATCCGGGCATTCATCGCGGCAGCGCGGTCATGATCGCCTTTCGGGAGGCGCGGACCGAAGATGTTACAGCCGTTGTTGCCCTCCTGTCGGATGATGTTCTGGGAAGCACGCGCGAACTTGGATCGATTGCCGAGTATCAGGCGGCGTTCCTGCGGATGCAGGCCGAGGGTGCAAACCACCTGATCTTGGGCGAATTAGACGGCAGGATTGTTGCGACCTACCAGATCACCTTCATCTCTGGCCTGTCGCTCAGAGCAGCGCGGCGGGCGCAGGTGGAGTCGGTTCGCGTTGCGACGGATTTGCGTGGACAAGGGCTTGGCGCGGCGTTGTTTGCTGATGCTGAGAAGCGTGCCCGTGTGGCTGAATGCACATTGATACAACTGACCAGCAACAAGTCACGGTCAGAAGCGCAGAGATTTTACGAGCGGCTTGGGTTTGAGCCGAGCCACGTGGGCTACAAGAAGAAACTTTCGGCTTCCTAGGGGTAGCTTGGCAGTGTTCCCATCGCGGACAAATCGTCATTGGAGATTGAACCGGACGATACGAACGTTGAACCGTCCCAACTGAAAACCGGGAATGTCATGCCTGGGCCGCCCAGGGCAAAGTTATGGAC
>JBATMT010000471.1:0-1656 GCA_049289975.1 Paracoccaceae bacterium
GACTATCACGAGACGCTCGACACCAACTCGCCCGAGGTCAAGGTTCTGACCCACGAGTCGTCCGATGCGATCAAGCCTTACTGGGCGAACTTCGGCTGGCGCAACGCGGCGGGTGCCACCGGCCCTGCCCTGCCCGGTTATGATGCCGTCTGGACCATCGAAAAGGGCGACAAGCTGACCGCAACCACGCCGGTCACGCTGCGCTGGGACAATGGCGCGGGCCTGACGTTCCGCCGCGACATTTCTGTCGACGACAATTTCATGTTCACCGTTACCCAATCGGTCGAGAACCAGACCGGCGCGGCGGTGAAGCTGACGCCCTACAGCCTTGTGGTGCGCGACGGTGCGCCAAAGTCGGTCGCCACCTATGTCCGCCATGAGGGCGCGATCCGCATGGCAGACGGCAAGCTGAAGGAAGTGACCTACAAGAAGCTGCCGAAGCTTGACGCGGATGCTAACGGCCAACCTTCGGATGTGGCCGATGCGACGACCGGCGGCTGGGTCGGCTTTACCGATGTCTACTGGATGACGACGCTGGTGCCGACACCCGGCCAACCCTTCCAGGCCTCGATCCGCTATGACACGGCAAGCCAACGTTTCGTGTCCGAAGCGCAGATGCCCGAGATGGAAGTGGCCGCCGGCGCGACCGCGACAAGCTCGACCATGCTGTTTGCGGGTGCCAAGGAATGGGAAACCATCAAGGCCTATCAGACCAACCTCAAGATTGACCGCTTCATCGATTCGATCGACTGGGGCTGGTTCTTCTTCCTGACCAAGCCGATCTTCTGGCTGCTGCACCACCTGCATGGCCTGATCGGCAACATGGGCTGGTCGATCATCGCGCTGACCTTCATCATCAAGGCGCTTGTTTTCCCGCTTGCGCGGAAATCCTACATCTCGATGGCGAAGATGAAGGAACTCCAGCCCGAGATGGAGAAACTGAAGGAACAGTTCGGCGAAGACCGCCAGAAGATGCAACAGGGCATGATGGCGCTTTACAAGCGCGAGAAGGTCAACCCGGCGTCCGGCTGTCTGCCGGTGATCTTGCAGATCCCGATCTTCTATTCGCTCTACAAGGTGATCTACGTCACCATCGAATTGCGCCACGCCGCATGGCTTGGCTGGATTCAGGACCTTTCGGCGCCTGATCCGTCGTCGATCATCAACATGTTCGGGCTGCTGCCGTTTGACGCGCCCGGCGTTGGTTCGCCGCTCCACATCATCTCGCTTGGCATCTTGCCGATCCTTCTGGGCATCTCGATGTGGTTCCAGCAAAAGCTGAACCCGGCCCCGACCGATCCGGCGCAGGCGACGATCTTTGCGTGGATGCCGTGGATCTTCATGTTCATGCTTGGCATCTTTGCCTCGGGTCTGGTGCTGTACTGGATCACCAACAACACGATCACCTTCCTGCAACAGTACACGATCATGTCGATGCACGGGAAACGCCCCGACATCTTCGGCAACATCAAAAGCGGGATAAAGCGCGACAAGCCGGCGGTGAAATGACCACCCGCATCGCCTCGATCCAGCGGCACCCGCTGAAATCTCACGGGCGCGAGGCGCTGGACGAGGTGATGTTGAGCGCCGGTCAGGGTCTGCCGTGGGATCGTGCCTGGGCCGTGGCGCACGAGGCGGCGCGGCTGACTCCGGGCG
>JBATMT010000472.1:0-1583 GCA_049289975.1 Paracoccaceae bacterium
GGACAGGACGGCTGGAAGACCGCAGGGGACGTCACTGAAATCGCTCGCCTTTTCACCGTCATGCCGCCGCCGCCTCCCGCACCACCGGCGAAAGGCTGACGCGGGACCACCGCGATGCCAGATCCGAAAGTTCCGGCCGACGATCACCGCTTCCCCTGCACCAAGTGCGGCGCCGACATGCGCTTCGCACCGGGTCAGGGGCAACTGATCTGTGATCATTGCGGCAATACCGAACCGCTGACTACTGCCCGCGCTAAACCCGGTTCGATCCCCGAAACCGCCTTCCGCCGTGGCATCGAAGCCTCGCTTCCCGACGCCGCGACCGAGGAACGGCACCTGAGCCATTGCCCGAACTGCGGCGCGGAAGTCGAGTTTGACCCGGCCGTCCATGCGATGGAATGCCCCTTCTGCGCCACCCCCGTCGTGGCCGATCCCGGCATTTCGCGCCGAATCCGCCCGCATGGCGTGGCCCCGTTCCTGGTGACCGAACCCGAGGCGCGCGCGTCGATGGGAAAATGGCTCGGTTCGCTCTGGTTCGCGCCGAACGGTCTGCTGGACTATGCCCGCAAGGGCCGCAAACTTGAAGGAATCTACCTGCCCTACTGGACCTACGACGCTCAGACAGAGTCGTCCTACACAGGTCAGCGTGGCACGGTTTATTACACCACCCGCCCTGTCACTGTGCGCGACCAGAACGGCAACATGCGCACCGAGATGCGGCAAGAGGCGCAGATCCGCTGGTCACCCGCCTCTGGCCGCACCCGCCGATTCTTCGACGATGTGCTGGTGCTCGCGTCCCGCTCATTGCCGCGCGACCATACCGAGGCACTGATGCCTTGGGATCTGTCGCACCTTGAGCCCTACCAACCTGAATTCCTTGCCGGTTTCCGGTCCGAAACCTACACCGTCAGCCTCGATGATGGCATGACCGAGGCCCGCGCCTGGATGGACCGCATGATCGAACGTGACGTGCGCTTTGACATCGGCGGCGACCGTCAGATGATCACCGGGATCGACACGACCCTGTCCGACGTGACCTTCAAGCATGTCCTTCTACCGGTCTGGACAGCCGCCTATCGCTTTGGCGGTGCCAGTTACAGGTTCGTGGTCAATGGCCAGACGGGCAAAGTACAGGGCGAGCGCCCTTGGTCGAAGGTCAAGCTGGTGATGGCATTCCTTGCTCTCGCCTTCCTTATCGGCGGCGCGGTTTGGGTCATGCAGAACCCCGACGTGCAGCGGTATCTGAACGGGCAGCCCTAGCGACAGTTAATTTGTCTATTTCTCTGAATAATTGTTGCGTGAAGATGCCCGAAGACCGTAAAGGGTGGCGCTAACAGACATCCTGGGGAGGACGACCGATGATCCTGTGCTGCGGTGAAGCGCTGATCGACATGTTGCCGCGTGAGACGACGGTGGGCGAAGGCGCCTTTGCCCCCTATGCGGGCGGTGCCGTCTTCAACACTGCCATCGCAATGGGCCGGTTGGGCGCGCCTGCGGGCTTCTTTACCGCGCTTGCCGCCGACTTCTTCGGGCAACTTCTCGTAGATACCCTCGCCGCCTCCAACGTCGATGCTTCCTTCAGC
>JBATMT010000473.1:0-3215 GCA_049289975.1 Paracoccaceae bacterium
TTCGGCGGCGCGCCAGTTGGACGGCTCGGTCGGATCCCATTTGACCACCATGCCTGCGGCGACCGGGTCTGCAGTTTCGTCGTCTTCGGGCGTCACGCCGACATTGCCGACGTGCGGGAAGGTGAAGGTCACGACCTGACCGGCATAGGAAGGGTCGGTCATGATTTCCTGATAACCGGTCATCGCAGTGTTGAAGACCAGTTCGGCGACCGTTTCCCCGGTAGCACCGAAGCCATGCCCGTAGAAGAGAGAACCATCGGCAAGTGCCAGACAGGCGGTTGGCTTGGCAGGGGATGCGGTTTCCCTGGTCATGGCGCGACTCCCGATGTGCAAAATCTGCGGGAAACTACGGTTGGGGGCGTGCCGGGTCAAGGGGGCGCGGCGAAAATGAAAATCGTTACATTTCATATGGTTGATGCGATCCGGTTGTGGTTGCGGGGACTGGCGTCACCAGCTAGTGTGCGAAGCGACACCAACTTGACCCGCAGGAGCCTATCATGGAGCTACTTTCGCGCATCTCTGACGCCCAGAAAGAGGCCATGAAGGCACGTGATACGGCGCGGCTGTCCACCGTGCGGATGATTCTGGCTGCGGTCAAGGACAAGGAGATCGCCCTGCGGACCAGCGGTCAGGCGATTAGTGAAGGCGAGGTGCTCGCGCTTCTTGGCAAGATGGTCAAGCAGCGGCAGGAAAGTGCCAAGGTCTATGTCGAGGGCGGGCGTCAGGAGCTTGCCGACAATGAGTTGGCGGAAATCGCGGTGATCGAAACGTTCCTGCCCAAGGCGCTGTCGGCAGCCGAGGTGGAGGCGGCAATCGGTGCGGCGATTGACGAAGCCGGTGCCACGTCGCTGCGCGATATGGGCAAGGTCATGGGTGTTCTGAAAGCCAAATACACTGGCCAGATGGATTTCAGTTCGGTTGGCGCTGTGCTGAAGGCGCGCCTCGGCTAAGCCGGACCTCGCGCTAGGGAGCGGTTTTGCCGCGCAATTCGGCAAGTTTAAGCCTTACGTCGTTGGCAAGAGCCTTGCGCTCCGAAGGTGTCAGGAATGCGCCGAGTTCAACCTCGCGGCCATCCCCCGACAGGGTGAGATATTCTGTCACCTTGGCGCCGGTCGGGTAGAGCGCGACGCGGACCCAGTGACTGTTGGCCTGCCATCGCTGTTCTGAGTGATCCGGGTTGCAGCGCACGAGTGTCGTCTGGTCCGTGGTGAGCGACAGCTCTTCGAGGATGTCGCGGTCGCGGAAGTTGCGGCGCAGTGCGAACCAGACCGCGGCAATGACGGCAACGATGAAGGGCAAAATTCCCCACAGGATGACGGACCCAAGGACTGCTAGGAGCGGAATGCTCAGGAGTGCCGACGTCAGACCAATGAACCACACGAAACCGGTGGCGGGCAAAGAACGGTAGGGCCATGCCCGAAGGCGGTGTTCATTGGGAGAAGCGGGGAGCCATTCGTAGGGCATGAGGTCCTTCGCTGATTGGGCAAACTGCCAATTGCACAAAGAAAAAGGCCCCGGACGACGCCGGGGCCTTTCTGATCTTGCGTGCCTTAGTGGGCGTGGGAATGGTCCCAGTCCTCACGCTTCGGCAGTTGTTCGAACGTGTGTTCCGGCGGCGGGCAGGGAAGAGTCCATTCCAGCGTGTCGGCATATTCGTTCCAGTAGTTGTTCTGGGTTACGCGCTTGCCTGCGACGAGCGTGTACAAAACAATTCCGATGAAGAACACGAACGATGCGAACGACAGGAAGGCGCCCATCGAGGAGAGGTGGTTCCAGTAGGCGAACGCCTCGGGATAGTCGATGTAACGGCGCGGCATGCCTTGGCGACCCAGGAAGTGCTGCGGGAAGAAGGTCAGGTTCGAACCGATGAACATCATCCAGAAGTGCAGCTTGCCTGCCCATTCAGGGTACTGGCGACCCGACATCTTGCCGATCCAGAAATAGATACCGGCGAAGATACCGAAGACGGCGCCGAGCGACATCACGTAATGGAAGTGGGCCACGACGAAGTAGGTGTCGTGATAGACGCGGTCGACGGGCGCCTGGCTCAGTACGACGCCGGTGACGCCACCGACAGTGAAGAGGAACAGGAAGCCGAAGGCCCAGAGCATCGGCGTCTTGAACTCGATAGAGCCGCCCCACATGGTGGCGATCCACGAGAAGACCTTGATGCCGGTTGGTACCGCGATGACCATCGTTGCCAGCATGAAGTAGGATTGCTGGGTCAGCGACATGCCGACGGTGTACATGTGGTGCGCCCAGACGACGAAGCCCAGAACCCCGATCGACACCATTGCGTAGACCATCGGCAGATAGCCGAAGATCGGCTTCTTCGAGAACGTCGAGATGACGTGGCTGATGATCCCGAAGGCCGGCACGATGATGATGTAGACTTCCGGGTGGCCAAAGAACCACAGGATATGCTGGTAGAGGATCGGGTCGCCGCCGCCTGCGGGGTCGAAGAATGCGGTGCCGAAATTGCGGTCGGTGATCAGCATGGTGATCGCACCGGCCAGAACCGGCAGGCTGAGAAGAATCAGCCAAGCGGTGACAAAGATCGACCATGCGAACAACGGCACCTTGTGCATCGTCATGCCCGGAGCGCGCATGTTGAGGAACGTGGTGATCATGTTGATCGCGCCAAGGATCGACGAGGCACCCGAAAGGTGGACGGCGAAGAGCGCGAGATCGAGCGAATACCCGGCTTCATGCACCGAAAGCGGCGGATAAAGCACCCAGCCCACGCCCGAACCCATCTGGTCATTGCCGCCCGGTGAAAAGACCGAAGCCACGGCCAGCGAGGTGCCAGCGACATACATCCAGTAGGACAGGTTGTTCATCCGCGGGAAGGCCATGTCCGGCGCACCGATGTGCAGCGGCATGAAATAGTTGCCGAAACCACCGAAAAGCGCCGGGATCACCACGAAGAACATCATCAAGATGCCGTGGGCGGTGATGATCACGTTCCAGAGGTGGCCGTTGGGCGTACATGTCTCGCCGGCGGCGGCAGCAATGAAGCGCTGGCCTTCCATGCACATGTACTGCACGCCGGGGTTCATCAGTTCCATCCGCATGTAGACCGTAAAGGCTACCGAGAGGAAGCCGACGGCTGCGGCGGTGAAGAGGTAAAGGATGCCGATATCCTTGTGGTTCGTCGACATGAACCACCGGACAAAAAATCCCGGATGTCCATGTTCGTCGTGGCCATGTACGGC
>JBATMT010000474.1:0-1685 GCA_049289975.1 Paracoccaceae bacterium
GCGCGATGCCGTCGCCCTGCAAGAGGGCGCGCTGCATGGTGCGAAACTCGTCTCCGACCTGCCGCAAGGCCCGGTCGTCGTCGAACTTGATGCCACGATGATTTCGCAAGCCGTAACCAACCTCATCAAGAACGCCGGCGAAGCGATTGAGAGCCTTCAGGAAAAAGGCGTTCCACCTGGCTATGCGCCCGAGGTCCGCGTCACCATGTCCGTCGCTGACGAAGCGGTGACGATCCGCATTTCCGACAATGGCGTCGGCCTGCCGCTCGACCGGGCACGGCTCTTCGAGCCTTATGTCACCACGCGCGAAAAAGGCACTGGCCTTGGCCTGCCTATCGTCAAGAAGATCATCGAAGAACATGGCGGCACGCTCATCCTGACCGACGCCGACCTGTTCGACGGCAGCGACCATCGCGGGGCGCTTGCTGAAATCCGGCTGCCAAGGGCCAAGGCCCAGTCGCGAGCCGTCAAGGAAAAGGTGGCAGAGTCCGCCGGTATGACAGAGGTGGCGGCAGAGGCCGCCGGAGGTGGTAAATGAGCGATATTCTGATCGTTGACGATGAACGCGATATTCGGGAACTGATCTCGGACATCTTGCGCGACGAAGGCTTCACGACGCGACTTGCGGCAAACTCCGATGAGTGCATGGCCGAGATCAACGCCGCCGCACCGGCGATGATGATCCTCGACATATGGCTCAAGGACAGCCGCATGGATGGCATCGACATCCTCAAGACCGTCAAGCGCGACAATCCCGATGTACCGATCATCATCATCTCGGGACACGGCAACATCGAGATCGCGGTGGCTGCGATCAAGCAGGGCGCTTATGACTTCATCGAAAAGCCCTTCAACATCGACCAGTTGACCGTCGTCATCGGGCGCGCGATGGAAACCTCGCGCTTGCGCCGCGAAAACGCCTCGCTCCGCCGCCGCGACGTGTCCTCGTCCGAGATGATCGGCAACTCGCACGCTTTCCGCACCCTCAAGGCCAATCTCGACAAGGTCACCAAGTCGAACGGCCGGGTGATGCTCACCGGCGAGCCCGGCTCGGGCAAGGAAATGGCCGCGCGCTTCATTCATGCCAACTCGAACCGCGCGGCGGGGGCCTTCATCTCCGTCTCGTCCGCCACAATCGAGCCCGACCGCATGGAGGAAGTGCTGTTCGGACGCGAAACCCCCGAACGCGGGGTCGAGAAGGGACTTCTCGAACAGGCCCACGGCGGCTTCGTCTATTTCGACGAAATCGGTGACATGCCGCTTGGCACTCAGTCCAAGATCCTTCGCGTTCTGACTGAACAGCAATTCACCCGCGCCGGTGGCAGCGACAAGGTCCGCGTCGATCTGCGTGTCATCTCGTCCACCACCCGCAATCTTGCGGCCGACATTGCCGCCGGACGCTTCCGTCAGGAGCTGTACGACCGCCTGAACGTCGTGCCGATCCATGTCCCTTCGCTGGACGACCGCCGCGAGGATATTCCGCTTCTGTCGCGGCATTTCATCGACTACTTCAACAAGACGCAGGGTCTGCCCGCCCGTACCCTGACTGATGAAGCCGACGCGGTCATGCAGACGATGAGTTGGCCCGGCAACATCCGCCAGCTTCGCAACGTCATCGAGCGCGTGCTGATCCTTGGCGAAGGGGCCGAGCCGATCGAGCCGCGTGACCTTCCCGGCCAAGACGT
>JBATMT010000475.1:0-3559 GCA_049289975.1 Paracoccaceae bacterium
CTATCCGACAGACGCGGCAGCACAAGAGGCATTCCTCAAGGCCGGTGGGCCGCAGCGCGATTCCAAGAAGCTCGATCCCGATGGCGACGGTTTTGCCTGTGGCTTCGACCCGACGCCGTTCCAGTCGGGCGGCTGATGCCCACCGGGGGCTTCCCCTCGCCGAACTTTTCAGAGCGGCGCGATGGTGCGCAGCCCGACCTGATCGTCATTCATTACACCGCAATGCTGACCTGTGCCGAGGCGCGGCATAGGCTGTGTGATCCGTACGTCGAAGTGTCGGCCCATTGGCTGATCGCCGAGGATGGAACGGTCGAGCAACTCGTCGACGAAGCGATGCGTGCCTGGCATGCCGGGGCAGGGGCGTGGGCAGGGGTAAGCGACGTAAACTCACGTTCGATCGGTATCGAACTTGCAAACGCAGGCGATGCACCGTTTCCCGAGCCGCAGATGGCGGCGCTTGAACGTCTTTTGCCCGCAATCATGGGCCGTTGGAATATCCCTCCCGAACGGATCATCGCCCATTCCGACATGGCGCCCGAGCGCAAGCGCGATCCCGGCCCAAGGTTCGACTGGCGGCGTCTGGCTTTACAGGGGCTGGCCCTGTGGCCGGAGGGCGAAGGGGACGGCACTGCCCCGCTTCTCGTGTCACTCGCCGCGCTGGGCTATCCGGAGACCGCGCCAGAAGCGCTGTTGCAAGCCTTTCGCCTGCGGTTCCGGCCTTGGGCGACCGGCGAGGAAACGGCAGAGGACCGGGCGCTGGCGGATGGGCTGGTCCGCGCAGCGCGGGCCTAAACCTTCTCTCCGTCCGATTTGCCAATCCGACAAGACGCGGCTAACCCTTCTATACACCTCACGTCCGGCAGGCAGGCTCAGACCATGTACATCCCGCAACACTTTCTCGAGATTGACCCCGCAGAGATCAAGCGCGTGATCGAGACTGCGCCGCTCGCCTGCCTTGTGGCCCAGACGTCCGCTGGCCTGATCGCCAACCACATTCCACTGTTGGCCGCCCCCGATGGTACGCTGATCGGCCATGTCGCCCTTGCGAACGACATGCACCGGCTGTTGGCCGAGGGTCAGGACGTGCTTGCAATCTTTCGCGGCGAAGACGCCTTTGTCTCGCCGAACTTTTATCCCTCGAAGGCCGAGCATCACCGGCATGTGCCGACGTGGAACTATCAGGCGGTCCATGTCCACGGCACCATTGCCTTCCAGCATGACGACCATTCCAAGCGTTCGGCGGTCGCCCTGCTTACGCGCATTCACGAACGCCGACTGAATGGCGATGGAGCGTGGCGGATGGCCGATGCTCCCGCCGATTATTTAGAGCAGATGCTGGCGAACATTGTTGCCTTCCGCATCGCCGTGACGCGCACGCTGGCAAAATCAAAGCTCAGCCAGAACCGGGACGAGCGCGACTATCAAGGGACGGTCGCGGGCCTTCGCGCCAGTGGTCACAATGAATTGGCGGGGAATATGGCGAAGAGGCGGGAGAGTTGAGGTCGGCAAAAGCGTGTCGAAGTCGGGCGCGAGTCCTTTGTTTCATGCACCTCGCTCGGGAAATCCTGATCTGTCCCGCGATAAATCCGGGCGCGCATGCAACCAGTTTGGCCGCGGGCCGGGCGCACCTCCGGGAAATGCACCACTGGCGTATCGCTCTTCTTCTCATCACCGCATAGGCTGGCGGTTTCCCTGAGGCTTCCGCCTTCAGGAAAAGGATCGGAAGCCTCGCCACTGGCAGCATCCGTTCGGCCTTGCGCTCCCATTCTTCCGGCCTGTCGCAGAAGCTTGGACAATTGCTGGCCTGTCTTCGCTGTCCGGCTTTCACCAACCTAACGACCACCACCCTTGACCCGCCCCCTCTATCCGCACTAGGGAAGACCCGCGCGGAGGGCTGGGTGATCGCGAGCCGCAAGGTTCGAGGAAAGTCCGGACTCCCTGAAGCAACGGTGCCGGATAACGTCCGGCGGGGGTAACCCCAGGGAAAGCGCCACAGAGAAGAAACCGCCCTCGTTCGCGGGGGTAAGGGTGAAACGGTGGGGTAAGAGCCCACCGCGGGACTGGTAACAGGACTGGCAAGGCAAGCCCCACCGGGAGCAACGCCGAATAGGGGTCTCGCGCGGGACCGCGTCCTCGGGCAACCGAGGATACCGCCGCAGGGCAGCTTCGGCCCGAGAGACCCGGGTTGGCAGCTTGATCCCGTCGGTAACGGCGGGACTAGAGGAATGGTCATCCAAGGGGGCAACCCCTGGACAGAATCCGGCTTACAGGCTCTCCGCGCAAATTCTCTCCGCCGCCCGGTTTTCAGGCAGTTCGGCACGGTGTCGCCGAATGATGCGGTGCGGCAAAATTTCACCGTGTTGTCATGGGCCGGTGGCTATATCGTGGGCCAGTCTGTTTCGACGTTCCGAAGGGGGACCACCATGAGCTTTGTCAAAACGCTTGCGACCTTGGCTGCCGGATTTGCCGCCGCCAAGGGCTATGAAAAATTTCGCCAGATGGGCGGCATGACCGGCCTTGAAAAACAATTGCGCGACAGTGCAGCACCGGGCGGCATGGCCGATCAGGTTGGCGACATGGCGGAAAAGATGGGCGTTCCGGGTGGCAAGAAGGCTGTCACCGACATGTTCGGCAAGCTTGGGCCGCAGGCCGCTGATGCAACCAAGGCGGCCGAGGCCGGACTGGGCAGCCTGATGACCGCAATGCAGGGCGCATATGCCAGCGGCGCGGAAAAGATGGGCGAGATGATGTCGGCAGTGACCGGCGCCACTCCGTCAAATGCTGCTGTCGAGGAAAACGCCATGCTGATGATCCGGGCGATGGTGCAGGCGGCAAAGGCCGATGGCGAGATCGACGCGGACGAAAAAGCCAAGATCCTGTCTTACCTCACCAGCGCCTCGCCCGAGGAACGCGCCTATGTCGAACAGCAGATGAATGCGCCTCTTGATCTGGCCGGGCTGGCGGCGGCCACCGGAGAGGCAATGCGGGCGCAGGTTTATTCGACCTCGCTGATGGCAATCCGGATCGACAACCCTGCCGAAGCGACCTATCTGAGGGGTCTTGCACAGGCGCTGGGCCTTGACGATGCCGCACGCGATGCGATTCATGCCAGCATGGGGTTGCAGCCGCTCGGTGCCTGACGCAAAGGCCTGACCACCAGCGGAAAAGCGGCGCGTGCAGCGTGGAACCAGTCGTTTCGATGTTGACTCTGCCGCGCCCATCCGTAAAAGGCGGGCTTCAAGGATTTTACCAGCGGCCCAGCCGCGGGGCTAGTGGAGAACGACTATGGCGAAGCCGGCGACGATCAAGATCCGTCTGAACTCGACGGCGGGCACCGGGCACTTCTATGTGACCAAGAAGAATGCCCGCACCATGACCGAGAAGATGGTTGTCAAGAAATATGATCCCGTGAAGCGGGAGCATGTGGAATACAAGGAAGGCAAGATCAAGTAAGATCCTGGTCTTTGCTGCATGAATGCCGCGCCGTTTGGCGCGGTTTTTCTTTTTCTACGGCAAAGAGTTTTTGGCCGTTTGGTGAGTAGTCCGCGCGCTTAAGGGG
>JBATMT010000476.1:0-2463 GCA_049289975.1 Paracoccaceae bacterium
CACTGAAGCTTATCGGCGAGGGCAAGGCGATCCGCTATGAGGGTGTGATCGGTCCGGTCAACTTCGATCAGTATGGCGACATTGCCGGGCCGTTCCGGCTTTGGCAGATCGTCGATGGCGCTGTCACAACCGTTGGCGAAATGTCTACGACCGACGTCGAGGCGATCAAGGCGCAAGTGAAGTAATTCAGTAAAAATCGAGCGGCCGTGGCGAACGTTGCGGCCGCTTGCTCTTGGCACTGGTATTTGGCGGACGGATTCGGTCCGGTTGACGATCCGAGAGCTGCCCGCCCATACTGCCGCAAAGTTCTTTCAATCAATAACTTGAAGACCGTGCGGCTGCGTCCTTGACCTTTGCCGTGGCATTCTGCAGGGCGGCAAGTATCTGTCGCACTTCGTCGGCGTAGGCCCTGCCCTCTGGCGTCAACTTTATCGCCTGTCTTTGCCGTGCAAACAGCGTGACTCCAAGCTGGGTTTCCAATGCCAGAACCTGACGCGAGACAGCACTTTGCGTCAGCGACAATTCGCGGCCCGCCGCAGTTATGCTTTGAGTTCTCGCTGCTGCCTCGAAGGCGCAAAGAATTGAGAGCGAAGGGAGCTGGCGACGCGACGCCATCATGACTCAGAAGTCTTCCGGGTGCTGTTGTTGCTCAAGCTTGAGGCCGTAGAAAGAGAAATCGACTCGGTTTGGGTCATTCCTATTCCTCATCATGTCGCGCGAAGAAAAACGTTTAACTGAAAATATAAACGATTAATATTCTCGAAAGCAATCGATTCCCAGACGCGAGGAGGCTTCTTGGTGGCCGGGCTTACGATCACTGATCTGCGAAAGTCCTATGGGGCGGTGGATATCCTCAAAGGCATCGACCTGCGGATTGAGGGCGGCGAGTTCGTGAGCTTCCTCGGCCCATCCGGGTGCGGGAAATCGACACTCTTGCGCTGCATCGCCGGGCTCGAGGAGATGACCACGGGCAGCATCGAGTTGGGGGAGCGTGACATTTCTGATGTGCCGTCCGCAAAGCGCGACATTGCGATGGTGTTCCAGAACTATGCTCTTTACCCGCACATGAATGTGAAAAAGAACATGGCATTCGGCCTTTCGCTGAACGGCATGAAATCGGACGAGATCGAGCAACGCGTGAGCGATGCAGCAGACATCCTGCGGATCACTGATCTGCTTGGACGCAAGCCAAAGCAATTGTCGGGTGGTCAGCGCCAACGCGTTGCGATCGGTCGGGCCATCGTGCGCAAGCCAAAACTGTTCTTGCTTGATGAGCCGCTGTCGAACCTCGATGCGGGATTGCGGGTGACGATGCGGGCCGAACTTGCGGCGCTGCATGAGCGGTTGGGTGTGACGATGGTCTATGTCACCCACGATCAGGTGGAGGCGATGACGCTTTCATCGCGTGTTGTCGTTCTGGACAAAGGTCGGGTCAGCCAGTTTGGCGCTCCGCTGGAGCTGTTTCATCGCCCGGCCAACCTGTTTGTTGCCGGATTCATCGGCAGCCCACGGATGAATTTCCTGCCGGCTACGGTGGTCAGTCAGGGTGAGAACGATGTAACCCTCGTCACGCAACAGATGAATGGCGCGCTGACGGTTCGCGTTGCGGGGCAGCGTTCCCTTGCCGTTGGCGAGCCTTTGACTTTGGGCATTCGCCCGGACCAATTGCGGATCGTTGCCGTTGGTGTGGGTCACCTGACTGGCACGATCCGGCTGATGGAGCGGCTTGGTACCGAAAGCCATGCTCACGTCGCACTGGAAGACGGGACAGCGCTTGTGGTGATCACCGATGGCGGACACCCGGGCCGCGCACACGACCGCATCGGTCTTATGATCCGGCCAGAGGCCGCACATGTTTTCACCGCTGATGGCATCGCACTGCCGCGCCAACTGGACGCGGAAACCCGTCAACTCATCCAACACGGATAGGACCAACTCTGGTCCAGACAAGGGAGGAACGAAAATGAAGACCAGTATGAAGATCATAGGCCCGGCAGCACTGGCCGCGACATTCTTTGCCGGTTGGGCAAGTGCCGAGGACAAGGTGTTGCGCTTCGCAACCTGGGACAGTGACGAAAGCCTTGCAATTGAGGAAGCCATTGCCAAGAAGTTCGAGGAAACCCACCCCGGCGTGAAGGTTCAGGTTGAGGCGTATGGTGACGGCTACGACCAGAAACTGACCGCCGCCATGGGCGCGGGCAGCCCTCCGGACGTGATGTATATGTGGAATTTCCCGACCTACAAGGACTCGCTTATGCCCTTGGACGACATGATCGCGAAAGACGTGGCGGCGATGAATCTTGCCGACATTCCGCAAGGCTTGATGAATATCTCGAAGATCGACGGCAAGACCTATGGGATGCCTGCGGGGTTCACCACTCAAGTGGTTTTCTACAACAAGGACATGTTTGCCAAGGCAGGCGTCGCCGAGCCGCACGCGGGTTGGACTTGGGACGATCTGCG
>JBATMT010000477.1:0-9300 GCA_049289975.1 Paracoccaceae bacterium
GTGCTCTGGTGGGCGATCTGCACCGGCTGACCGATGGGCTGGCGGAGCGCGACAGTCTGGACCGCCCGCGCTGGGATATCGACGGCCTGCTGGGAGAGCATCCACGCTGGGGTCGGTTCTGGGAGAACCCGATGTTCTCGGTCGCGGACCGGCAGGTGATAGAAGCGGCACGCTCCAAGGCGCGGGAGGCGTTGGCCGAATTGCAAGGCGCGGGTGCCGATTTCGGGCTGGTCCATGCCGATGTGCTGCGCGAGAACCTGCTGCGCGGGCCGGAGGGCATGGCGCTGATCGATTTCGACGACAGCGGCTATGGCTTCCGGCTTTACGATCTGGGAACGGCCGTGGTGCAGAGCCTAGAGGAACCGGCGCTTCCGCTTCTGGTCAGGGGACTTTGCGATGGCTATCGACGCACCCGAACAGGTTCAACCATCACGCCACGCGCGCTGACCTTGTTCATCTTGCTCCGATGTCTGGCCTCCGCCGGGTGGATCATGACGCGCTCGGCAGACTTCGATCCACGCAGGATTCTGTACCGGCAAAGGGCGATGAATCTCAGCACCTGGTTTTTGCAGAATGCGGCACCGTGGGACTAGATTGCTGAAAGTTTGGCAACAAAACCAAACGACTCGGCGGGTCTTTGCGCGTTGGCTTTGCGTAATGCTAACGTTTGCAGGCAAACACTTGCAGTAATGAAGAATTCAGCGGAAAAGGTCTCCGAGGCGTAAGAGTGAAGGCTCCGCATATAACATGCTCAAGAAAGCGGTCCTGGTAGTATCGGGCAATGCGTTTGGCTCGATCCTGCTTCTTGTGCGCAACCTTATTGTCGCGCGTCTCATAAGCCCTGAGAATTACGGTATTGCATCGACGTTTGCGCTCAGCATGTCGATCGTTGAAATGCTGTCCTATCTGGGCCTTCAGCAGTTGATCATCGTCGACAAGGATGGCGACGACCCGCATTTTCAGGCGTCGATGCACGGGTTCCAGATCCTGCGTGGCTGCTTCTCGTGTGTGATGCTGTTCATCATTGCGCGTCCCTATGCCGAGTTCCTGTCGGTGCAGAAGGTGGCATGGGCGTATGAGCTTTTGGCGCTGTTGCCACTGATCAACGGCTTTCAGCATTACGATCCGCACCGACTGCGGCGGCATATGAATTTCATGCCAACGAATCTGTCAAATTTCGTGCCCGCACTGATATCGGTCCTGTCGGTCTGGCCGCTGGCGGTGATCTTTGGCGACTACCGGATCATGCTGTTTGCCCTGTTCTTTCAGGCCATCGCGATGGTCGTGCTGTCGCATCTCACGGCAAAGCGGCCCTATCGGGCCACACTCGATTTCGCGATCATGAAGAAGGCCACCAAGTTCGGCTGGCCGCTTTTGCTGAACGGCATGCTGATGTTTGGCGTGTTCAATGGCGAAAGGCTGATTGTCGGGCGCGAGCTTGGCATGGGGCAATTCGCTTTCTTCTCGATGTGTACGACACTCACGTTGACGCCCACGCTGGTGCTTGCCAACTCGGCGCAGTCGCTGTTCCTGCCGCAATTGACCCGCGCCCGTGACAATCCCGCAGAGTTCCAGCGTATCGCCGTGGCGACGATGGAATCGAGCCTTGCGATTGCGTTGATGCTGGTGCTTGGCGCGACGTTGATCGGCGGACCGCTATCCTATCTGCTGACCGGTTCAAAGTATTCGGCGATCCTGTTCATTCTCGTGCCGATGGCAATCGCTCAGGCGTTGCGCGTCGCAAAGACAGGAAGCGGGATAGTCGGGCTTGCGATCGGGCAATCCAGCAACTCGATGGTTGGCAATCTGGTGCGGGTGTTGTCGTTGCCGATTTCGTGGTGGATCGCGATCCGTACCGGAAACATGCTCCATATCATCTGGGTGGCCTGTGTCGCCGAGCTGGTCGGGTATATCATTGCGATGATCCTTGTGGCGCGTCGGGCAAAAATCGACATGACGCCGCTGTTTGCCCCCGCCTTCCTGACCGGCGTCACTTGTGTGTTCGCGCTGATTGATGTGGCCTACTACCCGCCACGAGCGTCGTTTACCGCACATTGGCATTTCGGACTGCTGCTGGTCGCGGCATCGGGCATTGTAGCCGCCGGAACCATGAGCGCAGCCGGAACCTATTTGCTGCGCCGGTGGCGTAGCCGGCGTTCCGCGAGAAACTGAGAAAAATCCGCTGAATTACTCACTTGTGCGCAGGTGATGCCCCATTGATAACAAGATCGACTATTATTCGCTGTGGCGACCCCTGATTGAGCCTGAAAGACAATGAATTCCTCCCAAGCCGACAGATCTATTGGCGTCGTCGTCGTGACCTTCAATTCGGCGGACGTGATTGCCGAATGCCTTGAAAGCCTGATGCACCAGCATGGCGCCGAACCGACGGTGATCGTGGTCGACAATGCCTCGACCGACAACACCCTGGAGGTGGTGCGGGACTGGGCCGGGGATCGTGATCTGTTGCAGGAACTGCGTGCCGACGAGCTTTCGGCGGGCGCCATCTTGCGCCGGGTTGTACTGGTGCATTCGGGTGCCAATCGCGGGTTTGCCGGTGGCGTCAATCTGGGCCTGAAGGCGGCGGCCCTCGTGCCGGAAATTCAGCATTTCTGGGTCCTGAATCCTGATGCCTTTGCCGATGAGGCAGCGTCGGAGGCGATTCTTGCGGCTGCACGCGCGACACCGGGTTACGGGTTGATCGGTGGTCGGGTCTGCTATGCCGAGCCGCCGCATCGCATCCAGATCGACGGCGGGACGGTCAATCGCTGGACTGGCGTTACAAGCAACATCAACCTCGGGGCGGAAGCCGCGCAGGCTCCGGTGCCGAAGGGCGAGGATATGGATTTCGTGACGGGTGCAAACCTTGTCGCGTCGCGCCGTTTCTATGAGACCGTCGGGCCGATGCGCGAGGACTATTTCCTGTACTATGAGGAAGCTGACTGGGCCTTGCGCAGGGGCTCGCTGCCCATCGTTTTTGCTGATGGGTTCGTGGTCTATCATCACGCCGGAACATCAATAGGTTCGCCAACACTTGAACGGCTGGCATCGCCGTTTTCATTCTTTTTCAAATACCGCAGCCGCATGATGTTCGTGCGGCGTTTCCATCCGATTGCCCTGCCGGTGGCGGCGGCCTATGCGACGGCCAAGGCCGGGCAATTGATGCTGAAGGGGGCGTTTCCGCAAGCGCTGACGCTGCTGCGGGCCGTGTTCGGGCTGCCCGCCCCTCGATCAGTGCGCGAGAGGCTTTCGCCCGAAGCCGCACGGATCGCCTTTGGCAAAAGTGGGCGGTGACCGCAGAAAATTCGGGCTTTGGACGTTGGGTATCGGCCTGGCGATGGCCGGACTTGCAACGCTTGACCTTGCGCAAGCGGGCGATAGCAAGACTGCGCATTTGCTGTCGCAGATCGAATGGTCGGAACCTCAGCCGGATTTCGGCGGGTTATCGGGGATTTCGCTTGATCCTGACGGGATGGGATTTTGGGCCGTCGATGATCGGGGCTACCTTGCGGAGGCAAAGCTGACGCGGGACGGCGACGGACGGCTGACTGGTGCCACGCTGCTCCAGTTCCACCAGTTTCTGGACAATACCAATCACCCGGCTGTCGGGTTCCATTCCGATGCGGAAGCGTTGCGGCGGGACGGAAACGGCGGCGTTATCGTCAGTTTCGAGGGCTATGCGCGGGTCGCGCGGTTCTTTCCGCCCGACATGAAGCCGCGCGCCATGCAGGTTTGGGACAGGTTCAAGCCGCTTTGGGGCAACGAGGGGATGGAGTCGCTGGCCCTGTCGAAGGATGGGGGTATCCTGACGATCCTTGAAGGATCAGACGGGTCGGTCTATCGGACGTTTACCTATCAGGGTGGCATCAGTTGGGCCGATGGGCCACGCCTGCAGACCGATGGCCGTTTCCATGCCACGGATGCCGACTTCGGGCCTGACGGTCGGCTCTATGTGCTTGAGCGGCGGCTGACGATTTTCCGCGGTATCAAGAGCAGGATCAGCGTTTACGATCAAACGGCTGCGGGCTTTTCCGCGCCTGAAACTGTGATGGAAAGCGGTTATGGAACGTATGGCGACCTTGAGGGGCTGGACGTCTGGATGAACGCCAGCGGCCAGATGATCGCCACGGTGATTGCCGACAACAATTTTGCGGCAGGCGAACCGACGCTGATTGCCGAATTTGCCTTGTCGCCCTGAGGATTAACCTTATGAACAGCATCCAAACAGTTGAGTTGAGTGGCAGGAGAGCGTGATGACCTTTTCCCCGGCACGGCGTGTGCTGATTGTGGTGGAGAACCTGCCCGTGCCGCTGGACCGTCGCGTCTGGCTGGAAGCGACGACACTGAAGGCACACGGCTATGAGGTCAGCGTGATTTGTCCGACCGGGCGGGGTTGGGACAAGCATTACGAGGAAATCGAGGGCATTCACATCTATCGCTACCCCGAGCCGGTTGAGGCTCATTCAGGGGCCGTGGCCTATGCCCGCGAATATCTTCATTCGCTGTTCCATTGGTTCAGGCTTGGCGCGAAGGTCAGGCGCGAGCGTGGGTTCGACGTGATCCAAGGCTGCAATCCGCCCGATCTGGTTTTTCTTCTGGCGCTTTGGCACCGGTTGCGCGGCGTGCGCTACATGTTTGACCACCACGACCCCTGCCCCGAATTGTTCGAGGCGAAGTTCAACAAGCAGGGATTTCTCTACAAGATCATGCTGGTCTGGGAGCGGATGACCTTTGCCTGCGCCTCGGTTTCGATGGCGACGAACGAAAGCTTCCGGGCGATTGCCAAGCGGCGCGGGAAGATGCGCGACGAGGATGTGTTCGTCGTGCGTTCGGCCCCGAAGATCGAGAAGTTCGAGATCCGCCCGGCGGACCCGGCGATGCGGAAGGGTGCGAAGACGGTGATGGGTTATGTGGGCGTCATCGGCCAGCAGGAGGGCATGGATCTTCTGGTGGCGGCGGCGAACGTTCTGATCAACGCGATGGACCGCAAGGATGTGCATTTCGTGATTGTCGGGTTCGGGTCGGAAGTGCCACAGGTCGAGGCCGATGTGGCACGGCGGAAGCTTGGCGACTACTTTACCTTTACCGGGGCGCTTTACGGCGAGGATCTGCTGCGGGCGCTGAACAGTTGCGATATCGGCGTCAGCCCCGACCCGAAGAATGCGATGAACGACATCTGCACGATGAACAAGGTCATGGAATACATGACGCTGGAAAAGCCGGTGGTGCAATTCGATCTGAAGGAAGGTCGTGCGTCGGCGGGCGAAGCTTCGCTTTATGCGGCGGCGAATGATCCGGTGGATTTCGCAGCGAAGATCGCGGAGTTGATGGACGATCCTGAGCGCGGGAAGGCGATGGGCAAGCTGGGGCGCGAACGCGTGCTCGACAAGCTCAGCTGGGCGCACTCGGTGCCGAACCTGCTGGCTGCCTACGATCGTATCTTCGCCAAGATGGGCCGCTGATCAGGGGCGGCGGTGGAAGGGCTGCACGATGTAGGCAGCGATCCAGCCGCCGACGAACCCGCCAAAGTGTGTCTGCCAGGCAAGTTGGCCGTTCATCGCCCACCACAGGACGAGGTTGAGCCCAGCCAGCATGGCAAGGCTCTGCACGGTCGGCAGCAAGGTCTGGCGCAGACGGCGACGCCGCTGGAAATCCCACGACAGGACAATCCCCGCGAGGCCAAAGAGCGCGCCAGATGCACCGACCATTGGCGCGCTGGTTTCGGGGAAGAGTGCGAAGCCAAGGCCGCCTGCGACAAGAAGGATGGCGTAAAGCAGGAAGAAGTCGCGGCTGCCAACAGAGCGGGCAACGGGTGTGCCGAGCGACAGGAGCGTTATCATGTTGACGAGGAAGTGCGTCGCCCCGGCATGAAGAAACCCGTAGCTGATGAACATGAGCCACGGCTGCATCGCGTAGTTGGGCTGCCAGTCTGTCAGTAGTCCAGCCCAGAAACCAAGAAAGTCAAACCCGACCATGCGCGTGCGGGGCGTACCCCAGAGACCAAGGTCGCTGCCGGTGAAGATCAACTCTGGGACAAGGCACAGAATGAAGATCGTCCAAACGGGCCAGGGAACCGCCCTGAGCCCTTCGTTGGGGGACTTCGGGGATTGCATCAGAAGGGCACGAACCGGGGGAGTGGTTGAAGACTGACAGTCATGAAGCGCATCAGACGCGCCTGTGCGTCATCCTCGGATTCTTCCGGCCCGATTGGCGTCACGAAGCGTATGAGCGCGCCATCCGTGCGACCCTTGCTGAGGCTGTCATACAGCACGTCCATCTTGGCGCGGAAGTCGTTGGCCACACGTTCGCCCCGACCCTCGAACCAGTAAAGAACGAGTTGCTTGGACACGCCCTTTTGGATGATCGCGCGGTTGGCCTTGAAGGTGCCATAGCCCACGGCGGACATGTCGAGCGGGACTTGCTGAAGGTTCGAAACCTCCCACCCGCCGGCGGGCAGGCAGACTTCGGGCGAGTGGATTCCCTGGCCTTCGGTCTGCTTGTCATAATAGGCGACGAAGAAGGCGACGACGTCCTTTTCGGCGGGCGACCGGTAGATTGAATTGATGTAGTCGTCTGCGGCCAGAACCTTTTCGATATCTGGTTCAAGCTGGCCAGTTGTTCCTTGCCAACCGTCCAGCCTTAACGGATAGAGGGCGAAGTGATCGCGCTGCACAGACACTGGTGCCGGAGTGGGCGCGAGTTGCCAAGTCAGCGATACCGCGAGGGTTATTGCCATGCCGAGGGCAAGAAATACCGAGGCGCGGATCGAGAAAATGCGCGCCAGAATTCCGCCAAAGCCGTCGAAATCGAGGTCGATCGCCTCGGACAATGTCAGCGGGTTGGGTGCGAGCCGTTGCAGGGCCATTGCCATCAGGAACAAGATGCCCACGCAGATCAGGAAAACCACCCAGCCTTCGAAGAAATGCAGGAAGCCTTCGGCCTGTTCGATGCCGTAGCTGTCAACGAGAATGCCGATAACACCGATGCGGAACGAGTTCATCAGCACGGTCAGGGGCGCGGCTGACAGAAGCAGCACAGCCTTGTGCCAGATCGGGCCACGGTAAAGGATCGAGAAGAGGTAGGAGAAGCTGAGGATCGGGAACAGGTAGCGCAGACCCGAACAGGCTTCCGCGACCTGAAGCTTGTAGATGCCAAGGTCGATCACGTTGCCTTCGAGATAGACCGCCACGCCAGCGAGGTTGACGAGCCAGACACCCAGTTCGGACGAAACGCCTTGCAGGTAGGTCGAGAGCTTCCAGTAGATTATCTGCGGCAAGGGCAGCATGAAGATCAGGTGGAACACCGGAAGCTGGTGGGTGCGGCCGCGTCTCCAGCCGAAGATCGACAGGACCACACCGCTGACCCAGAAGATCAGCGCATAGGTGACGATGTCGGGAATGCGCATCAGGTTGCCAAGGACGGCGACGCCAAGCGACAGGGCGATCAGCACAAGACCGGGCCAGCCGTCGCGCACATTGGCGTCAGGCGCGGGAGAGCGGCGAAGTTCGCGCACGAAGAGGTAGAGCGAGATCAGGGGAATGAGCGGGCCGTGGCTGTACTCGGCAGTCGACCATGCGGCGACAAGTGACTGGAAGCCAATCCAGAACACAGGCAGCGAGCCGAGGATCAGCGCAATGAACAGGCCGAAGCCCACAGGATTCAGGCGTACCGAACTGGCAAGCACAGAAGCGTTAGACTGGGAATTGGTGCCGTCGGACATTGCGACCTGATGCGTTACAACTGGAAATACTTGGGTTTTCTACCGGAAAAGCCCACTCTCCGCGAGCCTTGAGATGAAACGCGCCACAACATTTGTTGCGGCGCGTTTCCAAAATTTCAACAAACCCGGCCTAACGCGCAAATAGGTCAGGGACGGAAGCTGAAGTTCCGACCGAGTGTTACAAAGACAGCGGTCGAGTTTGCATCGGCTTTGCCGGTCTCTGTCTTCATCCTGTAGGTCATGCCGCTGGTCAGGCTCCAATCGGAGGTCAGGTCATGCGAGTAGGAAGCGGTCAGATCTGTGCGCTCGATGGTGGAGGCGCCACCAATCGGGTTGGTGTCTTCCGACTTGCCCCAGTCGAGGCTGAGGCCAAGGTTCGAAACGCTGCTGATGACGTAGCCATAGGTCACGCCAATGCGGGTATCGAGAATCTCCTGGTTCAGACCGTTGGTCGAGGCACTGCGCCCGAAGTTGAAGCTGATCGAGCCGGACGGAAGCTGCTTGCTGTAGGACAGTGAGCCAATCACGGCTGCATCGCCGATGTCGGCCGAGGTCACGCCGATAGCGCCGCGGAGGGAGCCGTTCGGCAATTGCAGGTCGCGTCCGAACTGGAGCGTGACGCGCTGACCGTTCTGGTTGCGGGTCGAGCCGATGGACCCAAACACAGTGCCGTTTTGCAGCGTCTGGGTCAGGCTCAGGTTGCCGGTAAGGCCGTCGCGCTTCGTCGTGCCAAAAAGTGTGTCCGTGGTGACTTCCGTGTAGCCGATCTGCGCATCAACTTGCAGAACCGGGTTCACGTCATAGGCAGCACCGACCGAGAAGTCGTTCGTTGTCCGGTCAGTCTGGTTGGTGTCGTCGGCAGTGTAGTGGGTGCGACCCGCCGACATGCGGCCCGTGATGACCGGGTTAAGCTTGAACGACAGGGTACCGGTGGCACTGTCCTTGGTGTTGTCGAAGATCAGCGGGTTGACGACGTTCTTGTACGACTTGTCATCGTGCTTGAGGTCCAGGACAAAGCCGATGGGCGCATTCAGGCCGGTTTCGTACTTCAGGCCAAGATTGCGGTTGATCAGCGTGCCGCCGTCGCCGACGAGCAGGCCGTACAACTGTTCTTCGCGCTCGACCTGGAACGGATTGAGGAAGTTACGGTCGGCCGAGCGATAGCGGCCCGTCAGCGTGAGGCGGCTGTTCAAGCTGTCGGTGACAAAGCGAAACTGTGTGCTTGGATCTTCAAAACCCGTGGTCGACCCATTGGCGATGTCGGCAAAGCGCAGAACGCCTGACGTGTTGATCCGCAGGTCATAAGCCGAGTTCGAACTGCTGAGCCCGAAGGTCAGCTTGGTGTCCGAGATGTAAGAGGTGCCGGTATTGTTGCCGGGTGCCAATGAAAAGTTAGAGTCGGCCTTCAGCGTGGAGCTGACGCCGACATCAAACTGTAGCCCGCCTGGTGAACCCGCGCCCGCCTGCTGTGGCAGGGCGAGGGTTGGCCAGATGGATGAGAGCGCCGCGATGACCGCGATCTTGCTTGTTGTTGTGCCCACCCGATTGCCCGCCTTTTTATTATTCGAAGAGTCTACGCT
>JBATMT010000478.1:0-6593 GCA_049289975.1 Paracoccaceae bacterium
GTCGTAAAGCGCGCGCGCAAGTCCGATACGCTGGATTTGGCCGCCGGATAACTGAACCGCGCTCTGATAGATGCGCGTATCGTACCCGTCCGGAAGCTTAACAATCATATCGTGTGCAGCTGCCATTTTAGCGGCCGCAACGACCTTCTCGGGAGCTGGATTGGGATCGAGCCGCGCAATATTCTCTGCAATTGTCGCATCGAAAATGTGAACTTGCTGGGGTAGGAAGCCGATTAATTGGGCCAACTTGTCCGGGTCATACTGATCGAGTGTTGCTCCATCCAATCGTATTTCGCCGGAGCCTGATCCCCAATTGCCTGTTATCGCAGCTGCAAGCGTTGACTTGCCCGCACCAGAAGGTCCGATAACCCCAAGTGCCTTGCCGGGCGGAAGTTGAAACGTGACACCGCGCAGAGTTGCCTGTGAGCCTCCTGGCGGTATGACGGAGAGCTGTATCACATCAAGTTTTGCGTTTGGCCTTGGGAGTTCAGTTCTGGCCGGCTCTTCGGGGACCAACAACAACAACCGCCCCAGTCTGCGCCAAGCTTCAGAACCGCGCTGGACCAAAGCCCACCCAGCGACCGCTTGCTCAACCGGAGCAAGGACCCTTCCCATTAAAATTGAGGTCGCAATCATTGCGCCCGATGTCAGATCCCCGCGAAGAACTAGCCATGCGCCAGCCGCAAGAAGAGCCGACTGCAGGAAGTATCGGAAGACCCTAGTGACACCGGTGAAGAAAATTGACCTATCCGAGACAGAAAGCGAGTCGACTTGAGCTTTGAAACGCGCCTCTTCCCAGCGTGCCAGACCAGCTTTTCGCAGGCCTAAGCTCTGCAATTGGTTCGCTGAGTCCCGCATCTGCTCTGCAAGCTTTTCAGCCCGAGAGGCGCTCGCCAGAGATCCAAGAACTGCAGATTTCGATAGGACCTGGTTAAGTATGAGCAGACCAATCAGCGCGCCGCCTCCGCCAACCGCGAGCCAGCCGATAAGTGGATGGAAAAAAAAGAGACCAATGAGGAACACCGGGGCAAAAGGCACGTCGAAAATTGCCATAAGCACACTCGAGGATAATAGGCGCTGGACTGCATCCAAATCGCGTGCCGCTGCTGTCGCCAGCGGATCGGTAGGTTGAGTTGCACTTCGAGTAAGCGCTGCAGAGAAGACCCTTGAAGCAAGCCTCGCCTGAAACTGTGCTGCAACCCTTGCCATCACCTGACCACGCACGATGTCGAGAATTGCCATCATGGAAAACAGGAAAGCAACCAAAGCTATCAATGCAACCAATGTAGCTTCGGAGCGACTGCCCAGAACGCGATCGTAGACCTGCAGCATGAAGAGTGGCCCGGTCAACATCAGCAAGTTCACAAAGACCGAAAATACCGCAACTGACCACAAGAGGCCGCTACTGGCCCATAGCGCACTCCGCAGTTCGGCAGACGGTCGAGGATTTTTGTATCTAACATTTGCCAACGTACGGTTTTTTCCTTTTCGAAGGACTGAGGCCCGGATCAAGCCAATAATTACGCATCTGCTATCGCAATGACTCGTCGGATGTCGTTACCGCGAGTTCCGATAGCCGTTGGACAGCGAACTCCACGCAAGGCTACCACGTCAAACAGTTCATGTATGACGCCCTCGACTCTTACCCATTCAATTGTATCGCCCGATCGCAAGTCGACAATCAGCAGACCACAGCGCGCATTGACATCATGGTGCTCAAGAGCGGAGTCCAGCGGCAATCCTGCAAAAGTTTGGTTGTCACGCGGCAAGGACAGCCCGATGACGGCATGATGGCCAACGAAGGTAAGCCCTCGTGCATAGCCGGGACAGAAAGCAACCGCATTGAACTTTCCACTTTGCAGGTCAATCCATCCAAACTCACCTGCACCCGAATTGAGCAACCACAGCCGCCCCTCTCGAAGCCTTGGAGAATGAGGCATGGACAAATTCGCCGCGACCACCTCATTCGACGCAACATCAATGACAAGGCCACCCACTGATCTGCGATCTCGCCATCCATCCGCGACATCAGATCTTGAAATGCACGTCACAAACTTTGGCGCACCGTCGTCCATCGCCAAGCCATTCAGATGGCAACGATCCTCGGCTGCTAAGCGGCTGATAAAGGGCGGCTTCCACAGGGGCTTGAAGCTGTGCCCGTCGGAAGTTGTCGCGAGACAATTGAACAACGTGTTGGCAAAAATCGGTCGCCCATCCCGTCCCACACCAATGTCGTGAACGTCCAGATCGCCTGTCACCCAGTTCACGTGGGGCGCATAGATTCCATCGTGCCCGGACTGCGAGGCATTCACAGGCAATATGTTGTTTAGGCGATAGATCTGAACATGTGTTGCCAAAAACAAACTACGGCCGTCGGCGGTAGCCGCAGCCCCCATGCAACGAGGAAAGTCCCTCAGCACTGCCGAGAGGCGGCCTTCAGCTGACAGCCCAAGCAGGATAATCTTGCCTGCTTGGTACGTCGTGATAGCCAATGAACCTCCGGAGCTTTGCAACCAATCGGGAAAGTTGCGCGACGTAGAAATAGAAAGGTTCTTTGTCGAAACTTCGGTCATTGGTGGTCCCATGAACTGGTCTAGGTCATCTGTTCACAGAGTTGGGACGCCTGTCCAGATCTGAGCCGACCAACGGGAATGTATTTTCTTGCCGGGAAACCGCAATCCGGCTTACTTTGACACCAGTGGCTGACCTGGGTGCTGCAACGGCCTGACCACATTCGAAAATTTTCCATTGGGTCCGCATCGGCCCATGCATAGTTTTTGGGGGGCAAAAGAATGACCGTCATATTCGGCAACAACGGACCGAACGCTATAGCCGCGACAAGTGCGAGCGACGTTATTTTCGGACTGGATGGCAACGATACCCTAAGTTCCAATTTCGCCACGGGTGAGCTTCATGGCGGCCTTGCAAACGACTCCTTGTCCATCGACTATGATTACCTCGTTTTCGACGCCGGACCTTATCCCACAACGTCCTGGTCTCTGTATGGAGATGACGGAAATGACACGATTTCAGCCAGCGTTGACAGTGGTGATGACCCCTCAAGCGGTTATGGAAGTCATTATTCTGGTTTAGGTCTATCGGTCGATTTGATCGTTGATGGCGGCACAGGCGATGATCTAATTGTCTTAGATTCAAAAATTGATATCGGTTACAGCTCACTTTTTTATTACGGCGGGCCGACAATCAACAATGTTATTGTCGATAGTTTTGGCGACAACACCATTCAGATCTATTCACATAATATTGCGTACGACATCTTTCCAAAAATCAATAACAGTGTAAAGCTTGGAAATGGAAATGACAATTTAACTATTTCCAATTATTCGTATGGGAACAACTTAGTAGGTATTTCAAGTTACGATATCGACTTAGGTGGAGGGAACAACGTCGTATCGATCAGTAATTTTTCTGGAATACTAAATTTTAGTCTATTTTCCGGGTCTGGCGCGGACAGCGTCAATCTGGACTTGCGGGGCGATCATGGCAACTCCCAAGGCTACGGGCAATATCTCGATATTAGCTTGGGCGCTGGAAATGACGTTCTCTCCATAGCCTCTTCTAGAATATCCGATGGGTTCGGAAATGGTAATAATAAAATCGATCTAGGTGATGGCAACGATACGCTGACCCTGGTGGATAATGGCTCCAGCTTCTATGATATCGCGATTGGAGGCAAGTATCAGATTAATGCCGGACTCGGTGACGATATACTCTCAGTCGATATTGGACTGGTTGCCTACGGATCTCCCAATGACGTTACAATCGATCTTGGTGTTGGGAATGACAGCTTGGTTGCTAACCTTACTGGTGGAATAAATAAAATCCTTGGTGGAACTGGAAACGATGTCGTAACAGTCGTATTTTACAGTGATAATTATTCGTCAAATAATTTGGACATCGACCTTGGGAGCGGCACGAACACGCTGACGCTAGCCAACTTCGGCGGTTCGACGTCCGTTCTCGCAGGAAGCGGCAAGGACACGGTCGACGTGACCTGGCAAGACGGCTCACATTCTTACGGCGCCGCTGCTCCTACCATGGTTCTTGACCTCGGCGACGGCGACAACACACTTTCGGTAACCATCGGCGCAGCGTCAACCTATAGCACAGCACCGACGGCTCAGATCACGACGGGGTCCGGCAACGATGCCATCATCGTCAATGGTGGCAATGGCAATGTCATCTATGCCGGTGCCGGCAATGACACCATGTCGGGCGTTGGTGGCATCGACACGATGTACGGCGGTGATGGCGACGATACCTATACTGTCGACAGCGCGTCGGATCTTGTCGTTGAGACCAATTCCACCGCGACAGGTGGCGCTGACACTGTGAACAGTTGGCTCGCAAGCTATACCCTCGGCGCCAATGTCGAGAAGGGCCGCATCATGTCGTCCGGTACCGCCAACCTCACCGGCAACAGCCTTAACAACGCGCTCTTTGCAGGCTCAGGCAACAACATCCTCGATGGCGGTGCCGGCACGGACTCAGTCTCCTATATTTTTGCCTCTCAAGCCGTGTCAGTCAGTTTGTCCCTGACCGGGCTGCAGGCAACTGGTGGCTCCGGCATGGACAAACTGATTGGCATCGAGCACCTGGCCGGGTCTCTTTACAATGACACACTGACCGGAAGTTCAGGAGCCAATTGGCTTGGAGGCGATGCCGGGAATGATCGGATCGATGGTCTTGCGGGCAATGACTCACTCCGGGGCGGAGATGGCCTGGATACCTTGACCGGTGGCGCCGGCAATGATGCGATCTTTGGCGAAGCCGGAGACGACACGATCCTCTATGGCACCGGCAACAACGGCTTCGACAACATTGATGGCGGGGTTGGTGGCAATGACCGCATCGTCGCAACAGCGGCTGCGACCACGATCGGCATTGCGAGCCTGGTCGGTATCGAAGCAATCGATGCCGGAGGGTTTGCCAACGTCAAGATTGCCGGAAGCACCGCCGCCAATACCTTGGACTTCTCAGGTGTGGTTCTGACGGGCATCAGCCAAATCGACGCCGGCAGCGGCAACGACACGGTGATAGGTTCCGCTGGCGCTGACGTGATCATTGCAGGCACTGGGAATGATGTGCTGCGCGGTGGCGGCGGAGACGACATCTTCAAACTGGGCGCGTCCGCGGGCACGGATACGTTTGATGGCGGATCCGGCAATGATCACATTGAAGCGACGGCAAACAATATCAGCCTGATCGCCACCGGCGCCAACCTGTCCGGCATTGAGACCATATCGTCGGGTGGCTTCTCCGGCTTCAAGATCGTCGGCACCACGGCCAACAACGCGCTGAACTTCTCGACTGTAACCCTCTCAGGTGTGACTCGGATCGAGGGTGGCAACGGCAATGACACCATTGTTGGCTCGGCGGGCGCAGACGTCATCGAGGGCGGCGCCGGTCGCGACATCCTCACTGGGGGAGCCGGTGCAGATACCTTCGACTTCAACCTCGCCAGCCACAGCAAGGGTACCGCAAACATTGACCTGATCACCGATTTTGTCAGGGGTCAGGATGTCGTCGATCTCTCCACGATCGATGCCAATGGCGCCTTAGCAGGTGATGCATTCATCTTCCTGGGCAGTGCTGCCTTCACGGGGGTGGCAGGCCAACTGCGCTACGACACAACCAGTATCGCCGGAGTGACTCGCATCCTTGCAGATCTGGACGGCAACCGAACCGTCGATATGGAGATCCAACTCACTGGCACACACAACCTCGCAGCAGGAGATTTCTTGCTCTAGCGCCTTGGTTGGAGAAGTAAGGCGACTGAGCCGACTTTTGAGAGCGGCCTATGAGAATGGCCAATTGGCCAAAGACGTGATGGTGGGTTCACATCAAATGCCACGCCACCACGCGCACCTCTGTTGTCGCAACATAATAACCCAGGTTCTCGCCACTGAGCACTTCTACCAGCGCTAACTCACCTTCTGCCGCAACCAAGTCGCAAGCCCCGCGTCCAAGACCATACGGGCCAGTTGGGCGGGGCCAATCAAGGTAACGCGGCCATGTGGAAGTGCCTGGCCGACATTGCCTGAGTGCCAGACAAAGAACATGCGGTTCACTCCGTCCATATCTGACATGCGTTCCACATAGTCCTTGAGCTGGTCGGCCGATGCTCGGGATTTGACTTGCACAAATGCTCTTTCTTGAGTCGAGGGCAATACCAACTCGATATCGACGGTGTTCTGGACGCCGCCCGTACTTCCGGTCCGCTTCCAACCGCTTGACGAAAACACCAATTCGACAAGCAACTCGAAGTCCTGCCAAGTCAGCAGCCGTAGCAAACCGGAAATAGCCGCGATCATTCGCGTTTCAGCGTCAAATGCAGCAGATACCTCCGAACTAACTTCGTCTCCCAGCTTTCGAAGCAAATAGTCTTCGGCCTCCACTCGGCAAATTGTGCCACGAAATCCCTGAACTTTCAGAAGGCGACCAGAAAGTCGCTCGCTGAAAAGATCTTCGCCACCAACAGTTTTGCCGTGCCAACCGTCAAGGGTTCTGCGGGCCTTTGTCCCATCTTCCTGCAACTCCACGGCGCCGCCTGGGCGGCAACAATACAATCT
>JBATMT010000479.1:0-1741 GCA_049289975.1 Paracoccaceae bacterium
TTCTTCGACTGACGGCGGGGGGCGTCTGCGGACAAGATCGATCTGGCGGTTGCGGGCAATGCGGTAGATCCAGCTTGCAGCTTCGGCGCGGTTCGGATCGAACTGGGCCGCCTTGTGCCAGACGGCCAGCATTACGTCTTGCACCACGTCTTCGGCGCTGCCATCACGCAGCCCGCCCTTTACCAACATCGCCTTAAGCCGAGGCCCGAAATGGTCGAACAGACGGGCAAATGCGGCGCGATCACGTCGGTCGCGCACGTCAAGAAGCCAGCCCGTTGTCTCTGAAAAGGGTTCTGGCGTCATATCGTCATGGTCCTGCGGGCCTTCTATGAGATCGACGCAAGCCAGCGCCAGCCATCCGGGACGGGCGGGATTGCCAAGTCTGGAGCCAATGGAGCGTGCTACGATCATGCAGTCAATACGGCCATTGCCACGCATCAGATCACTGGGCGAAGTTTTTTTGCCAGTTGTGATCTGCTCTCAGTCTCCAAGCGTAACCTTGTTAAGTAGTTGCGATAGTTGGAGACAGTTTTGCCATTCGATCTTTCCCGTGGTGCACCAAAGAATATCGCGATCATCGGCGGTGGGATTTCCGGCCTCGCCTCGGCGTGGCTCCTGTCACAACATCATCATGTGACGCTTTATGAGGCAGCGCCTCGGCTGGGAGGTCATGCGCGCACGGTATTGGCTGGCCGCAACGGCGATCAGCCGGTGGATACCGGCTTCATCGTCTTCAACTATGCCAATTACCCGCTGCTGACAGGCATGTTCCGCGATCTGGACGTGCCTGTCGTCAAGAGCGAGATGAGTTTTGGCGTATCACTCGGACAAGGGCGGCTGGAATATTCGCTGAGTTCCGGAAATGCGCTGTTTGGGCAAAGGTCGAACATCTTCAAGCCGAAGTTCTACATGATGCTGCGGGATATCCTGAAGTTCTTCGCCGATGCGGAAGGCAAGGTCTCGGGACGCTCCGATCTGACGATCGAGGCGTTGCTTGCCGAGCTAGAGCTTGGGCAACAGTTTCGGGAACAGTTCCTCTATCCGATCTGCGGCGCAATCTGGTCAACCCCGGCAAGTGGCATCGGCGTGTTCCCCGCAGAGGCGCTGATCAGGTTCCTGCGCAATCATGCGCTGATGTCCGTCAGCGGCCAGCATCAATGGTGGACAGTGGCTGGCGGAAGCATTTCCTATGTCAACCGACTGGCAGCGGCATTGACCGAGCGCGGCGTAGAATTGCGCACCAATGCTGCAGTCAAGGCGGTCTCACGAAACGAAACTGGCGTTGTGGTGCAGGCCTATGGCGTCGAGGCCGAAGCCTATGATCAGGTTGTCTTTGCATGTCACGCCGACCAGACGCTTGCCATGTTGAGCGATCCTTCGCCCGAAGAACGGTCGGCACTTGGTGCGGTCCGCTTTCAGGACAACCGCACTGTCCTGCACTGCGACCCAAGCTTCATGCCTGTGCGCAAACGCTGCTGGAGTTCGTGGGTGTATCTGTCTGACTCGTCGACCGCCGAGGATAATTCGGTCGGTGTGACTTACTGGATGAACCGGTTACAGGGGATACCGGAGTCCGATCCTTTGTTCATTACTCTAAACCCTGCCCGCGAAGTCAAAGATGGTGCAGTCTACGACGAAGTCACTTTCCGGCATCCGGTCTTCGACCATGCCGCACTGAAAGCGCAAAGCACGATTGATGCCATGCAAGGAACGCGGAACAGCTGGTACGCCGGGGCGTGGT
>JBATMT010000480.1:0-2723 GCA_049289975.1 Paracoccaceae bacterium
GGCTCGACGTTCATTGTGACGCTGGCTCCAGTGCGACATCGACAATCTGTCCGGGCTTGAGGTCATTCTCGCCCTCAGGCCGCGCCTCGATCAGATAGACCAGCTTTTGGCGGTTCTGCAGCGAATAGATCACGGGAGGTGTAAACTCCGGCGCGTCGGACACATAGCTTACGCGGGCAGTCATGTCGGGCGCGCAATTGTCACAATGCACAGCCAGCAATGAACCAGGTCTGATCAACGTCACAGCGCTTTCTGGCACGTACAGTCGCAACTTGACCGCATCGTCAGGCAGCAGCGAAAAGACGGGCGCAGCCGGCCCCGCGATTTCGCCGGAATAGCGGATGATGTCGGAAATCGTACCTGTTGCGGGTGCCGTCAGGTTGCGCTGGTCAAGGGCCCATCGGGTCTGATCCATCGCCGCTTTGGCTTGGTCTAGGTTTGCTTCGGCCACAGCAATCTCTTGCGGTCTTGCCGGAAGACGAGCCACGGCAAGATTTGCCTCGATTTCAGCAACGCGGGCCTTTGCGACATTCTCTGCCGTGGCCGCATCGTCAAGTTCGGCTTGCGTGGCCGTACCGCGACTGGTCAGACTGGCCATCCGCTCTGCCACCCGTCCCGCCTCTGCCGCCTGCGCGCGCGCCGAAGCAAGCGAGGCCTCGATAACAGTGATTTCTTCGGGCCGACGCCCCTCTTTCAGGTTTGACAACTGGCTTTCCGCCGCCGCCACTGACGCCTTGGCCTGGGCCAGAGCAATCTCGGCATCGCGTTTTTCAAGCGTCCCCAACGTCTGGCCCGCCTTAACCCTATCCCCCCGAGCCACCTTCACTTGTTCAATACGCGCGGTCGTAACCGGCGCAATCAGGACATATTCGCCTTCGGCATATCCCGCCGCAAATGGAGGAAGCGGCGCACACCCCGAAAACAGCACGGACAGGAGTGGCAGCGAGCAAAGGAACATCGTCATCCCCTCCGGGTTGGGCCAAGCAACCGGTCCAGATTTCCGGTGAGCAAGGCAGAAATTGCTTTGGCTTCAGCAGGACCGATCACTGGCCAGTCCATGCGGCGCACCACCACCCGCGCGCCAATACGGAAATAAACAATCTGTCCGATCAGACTGAACACGGTCAGTTTGACGGTTTCACTGTCTGCGGGGGATCCTGTCGCCAGTGCCCAGAGTTCGCACAACCTTCCATGAACTGGTGCAACGAGATGGTCATAAATGACATCTAGAGCGTTCCCGCCTTCAGTCAATTCGCGCAAGATGAAAGGAACCATAGCGCCTGCCTGTTCGCCCGATACAACATAGGCGACCATCCGGTCGAGCAGGACGTGCAGGGTGACCCTGGCCTCGTCTGCCGTAGACGGCATCGGACCGGGCGTCGAGAAAACACCCTGAATCCGTCGCGCTATCTCTTCGGCGCAAGCCAAACGCAAGCCTTCCTTACCTCCAAAATGGTAGGCAATTGAAGCAATGTTCGTTTTGGCGTGAGCTGACAGGGCACGCGTGGATGCGCCCGCAAAACCCTGCTGTCCGAACAAAGCAATTCCCGCCTCAATCAGCGCGAGGCGTGTTCCTTCCGGGGCTGGGGTGGTCGTAGCAGTCATTCGTCATCATTGATCAATCGAATGATTGAAACAAGGATCATTTCTGCCTATCCACGTGACAAGATAGCGCAGGTCAGCGACGTTTGCCGGTGAGAAGATAGCCAATGGCCAAGGCTCCCACGATTGGCAGCAACGGGCTAATGCCTTTCAAGGATTCTTGTACGGATGAGAGATCCCGCTCGGCAGTTTCCGTCAGCCTTCTCGCGATACTGTTCCGACGCCTGCCGGTATTTGCTATCACGGTCAACACCAGAGCAATCACCATGTTTGCCCCGCCGACGATCAGCGTAGCAGTCAAGGTTGAAGTAGCTGCCGCAAGCGCTTGCCAGGAAGCCGCCAGCAGAAAGCCTGTGGCGATCAAGAAGAATACCAATGCAATCGCCAAGAACATCGCGCGTCGGGCAATTCGGCGGGCATTCTCAGCGGCTGCGACCACAACAGCACCCTTGAGCAATTGACCAAGCATGATCAACTCCGACCGAACAGAAGGCCAAGCAACATTCCTAGTCCAGCCGCTAGCGCCAAAGCTCGGGTCGGTTTGCGGCGCGCATAATCCTCAATGTCTGCAATCGCATCGCTCGCCTTGGCTGCCGCATCCGCCACCTTTTCCTCGCCCTTGTGGCGCAGGTCCTCGGCACCATCCATGATCTTCTGCTTGAGCCCTTCCGGCTGTGCCTTGATCATCTCGCTGAGTGTACCCATGATTTTTTCAAGGTCACGACGCAGGGCGTCTATCTCGTCGCGCAAGTCATTACTTTTCCCGGCTGTCGCTGACGCCTTTAAAGCTTCGGCGCCATCGTTGATCGCCTCTGCTGCTTTTGGGGTGGTTAGGCGGGCCAT
This sequence comes from Paracoccaceae bacterium, assembly GCA_049289975.1. Taxonomy (GTDB): domain Bacteria; phylum Pseudomonadota; class Alphaproteobacteria; order Rhodobacterales; family Rhodobacteraceae; genus TMP-24. The sequence continues at coordinate 2,446 of JBATMT010000480.1, forward strand.
TGTAACCTCCGTTTGAAAACTGGTTGATCGGGGCTCGGTCTTTCAGTCACGCCGTCGCCCGCTTGCGCCGCCTGATGATTGGTCGCACTTTCTGCACTGCCAATTGCACGGCAACGGGCGGCGATCTGTCGAACGCGCCTGCAAAGGCCGCCTCGACATCCGTCGCCACGAAATCCGCGCCCAGGTCGCGCGCCTCTTGCAGCTTGGCTTCCGCAATCGGCCCAAAGCGTATCATCCCGTCCGGGATCGCGCCCGGTTCTTGCGACATCTGCCAGATC
>JBATMT010000481.1:0-1584 GCA_049289975.1 Paracoccaceae bacterium
CCAGACTGCCGCGACGGGATGCAAGAGCGATACGGGCGGGATGAGACGAGATGCGGGGCATGGCAAGGTTCCAGTTCTGATGATGGAGCGTGATGTTCATAGGGTGATCCATGACGGGTCTTGATTAATATGCCGCTTCGTGGTTCATTCTTGAAATGAATGTTTATGACCACTTTCATCACGGAACCTGATCATGGCGCGAAATCTCGATTTGACGGCCCTGCGAGCCTTTACCGTGGTGGCGGATACCGGTGGCGTGACCCGCGCGGCCTCGCTTCTGAATCTCACCCAGTCGGCAGTCTCGATGCAGATCAAGCGGCTGGAGGACGCGCTGGCGCGGCCGTTCTTTTTCCGGTCCTCAAGGCGCCTGTCTCTGACGCCCGAGGGCGAACAACTTCTGTCCTATGCCCGGCAGATGCTGGCCCTGAACGACGAGGTGCTGGCGCGGCTGAACGACAGCGCGTTCGAGGGTGAGCTTCGGCTCGGGGTGCCGCATGACATCGTCTATCCGGCGATCCCGGCGATCCTGAAAAAGATGGCGCAATGCTATCCGCGACTACGCATCAACCTGACCTCGTCCTTCACCGTCCTCATGAAGGAAGCGTTGGCGCGCGGTGAGTTGGACATGGTACTGACCACCGAGGAAACGCCCGGTCTGGGCGGCGAGGCGCTGTCACAGCATGATCTGGTATGGGTCGGCGGTACTGACGGCAGCGCCTGGCAGCAACGCCCGGTGCGACTCGGGTTCGAGGAAACCTGCATCTTTCGGCCGATCGCTTTGGCGGCGCTAGACCGGGCGGGGATCCCTTGGGAAATGGGTTTTACCGGGCGCTCCAACGAAGCGGTACAGGCGATGATTGCGGCGGATCTGGCGATTTCAGTCCGGATGCGCGGATCACACCCGAAAAGCATGGCAGAGGTGCCGGTACATGCCGAACTCCCCACACTCGGCAAGATCACCATCTGCCTCTATGATGCCGGTCAGCAACGCGGAGCGGTGGTCGACGATTTGAAATCGCAGATAAGGGCAGTCTACGCCGACTGATCGCAGCGGATGACCACCTTGCCGGTGGACTTCCTGTTGCGCAGAAGAGCCAGTCCCTCGGCTACGCGGTCAAGCGGCAAGACATGGCTCACATGCGGGTTTAGCTTGCCATCCTCGAACCACCCAACCAGCGTCGAGAGGCTGTCGGTCAGCGCCTGCGGCTGGAATTTCAGATAGCCGCCCCAGTAAAAGCCCATCACGCTGACGTTCTTCACCAGCAGATGGTTTGCCGGGATCTGCGGCACGGTGCCACCTGCGAAGCCGATGGCAAGAATGCGTCCCTCTGGCCGCATTGCGCCAAGCGCCGCCGTAAATTGCTCGCCGCCGATCGTGTCATAGACCACATCAGCGCTACCAAGCGCGCGCAACTCGGCCTTGAGGTCGGCCCTGTCGCTGTCGATAAGATGGTCGGCACCAGCGGCTTTGGCCACCGCCAGCTTGTCTGCGCCGCGCGCCACCGCGACAACGCGCGCGCCCAGTTTCTTGCCGATCTCGACGGCGGTCAGGCCAACGCCCCCGGCGGCCCCCGTGACCACCAG
>JBATMT010000482.1:0-3085 GCA_049289975.1 Paracoccaceae bacterium
GACCAGCGGCAAGGCCACCGACGACAAGCGTGTTTGACAGTGCCCTAAAAAGATCGCCAGACAACCACGCGGCGGGGCTCGACATGGCATGAACCAAGATCACCGCCACCGGCAGGCAAAAGCCCACTGCGAACGGGATCAGGCACAGGACCATTGCGATAACTCCTGAGACAGCCGGGAGTCTTTGCGGTGAGACCGGGCGCCGTTGACGCGCAGTGCCATAGAAGCGGAGTCGCGCCCGCCCGAAGCGTTCAAGCAACATCAGAAGCAGGATCGCACCAAGGATCAGGCACGCGATTTGGGCGGCGCCACCGGCATTTCCAGTTTCGAGCCAGACGCTGAAAATCCCTGTAGTGAGGGTTTGCACGGCAAAGAAGTCGACAACCCCAAAATCGTTCACCGTCTCCATCATTACGATGGCAGTTCCGGCGGCTATAGCTGGGCGCGCGAGCGGCAGGCCAACCCGCCAAAACAGTGCGATTGGTCCGGCGCCAAGTGCACGTGCAACCTCGTAGCTGCCGCCAGACTGTTCGCGAAATGCAGCTCGGGCAAGCATATAGACATAGGGATAAAGGGCGGCAGCCAGAACGACGATCGCGGCCCAGTGCGATCGAATTTGTGGGAACCAGTAATCTTTTGCCGAAGACCAGCCAAAGAGATGCCTCAGCTCGGTTTGAACGGGGCCCGAGTACTCCAAAAAGTCCACAAGTACATAGGCACCGATATAGGCCGGTATCGCCAGTGGAAGCAGGAGCAACCATTCGATCAGGCGCGACAGCGGGAAACGGTACATGGTTACAAGCCACGCCGCTCCGGTCCCTACGGCGGCGGCCAGCGCCCCTGTCCCGGCGGCTAGGATCAACGTGTTCGAAACGTAGCGCGGCAACGTTGTGGACAAGAGATGCGGCCAGATGTTTTCGGAGGGATGAAATGCTGTCCAGACAACTGACAATATGGGTAACAACACAATTGCCGCGATCAGACCAGAACCCGCCGACCAGACCCAGCGCGGCGTCTGGCGTAACTGGCCGGTGCTAGGCGTGTTCTGCTGGTGGCTCTCTTGCGCGGTCATCGTAAAGTGCGGGTTAGCGGAAAGAGCGCCACCTGTCCACGCATCTAGAGTGGTCAGGCAATTGTGGTCTTGAAGGCGCTGTGGTGGTAGCAATCGAAACCAGCGGGAGTGCAAAGTGCAAATCGGATTTCTCAGCGCCGCCGAAGTTGGCGAAACCGACAGGCTGATCGCGGCTCTTGCGGACATGCTTCAGGCCCGCGGGTTTCGCGTGACAGGCACGGTTCAGACCAATCGGGCGCGCGACGGCGCAGTCCACAGCGACATGGACCTTTGGCTTTTACCGAATGGCCCCGAGATTCGGATCAGCCAGATTCTTGGCGAAGGCTCGACGGGTTGCAGGCTGGATGCCGGCGCGCTGGAAGGCGCCGTTGCCGAGGTTGCCAGAAGGCTTTCTGGCGCAGAAGTCCTGATCGTCAACAAGTTCGGGCGCCAGGAAGCCGAAGGGCGCGGATTCAGATCGCTGGTAGGTGATGCCTTGGAACAAGGCATACCGGTCATCATCGGCGTCAATCCCGACTATTTACCAGCCTTCGAGGAATTTGCCGTAGGCTCTGCCGAACGGCTTCCATCCGACCCATCATCAATTCTTGATTGGCTGTCGCGAACCCGATGAACCGTCAACGCGAAGGGGTGGCCGTAAAGAGATAGGCGGGTTCAGTGGCGTCAAAGCCTGTGATCGAAAGACCCTCGTCGAGAGCTTTCAACGTCACATCGCGGACGCGCAAGCGATGTGCCAGCGCCGCAGCACGATCCGTGTCGAGTAGCGTAGCGAAATCGCGGGGGATCGGCAGGCGAAGCACAGTCGGTGCATCGGGGGCCGTTTTCCCAGCGGCCAACGCGGTGGCTCCGGGCGAAAGCAAGAACCAGTCCGCCAGCAGGCGGTCGGATGGCGTGCCTTGGTTTATTCCCTCCATCGCGCCGTAATAGTCGACGTGATAGGTAGTCACGCGGGCACCGAGGCGGCCGATGTTGAGATGAGCGTTCGTTGCCCGGAGCGGGTCGAAGGTCCAGCGCACATGCGTTATACCACGCTCAAGGCACCAATCGCGCTGGTATCGCTTGAGCCTGAGGCCAAGGCCAAGCCCGCGTGCCTTTGGCAAGACTGCAAGTCGGTGTGAATGCTGGATGCTCAGATCACGGGTCGGAAAGCCGAAGATGTAGCCGATAAGCCCGCTGCCCTGAAAGGCTCCGGCAACCAGGCCACCTTCATGCTGGATAACCATCATCAGATCCGCTGGATCGGCGGTATCCTCCCTGCCCCAGACTGCATTCTGAAGGTCCTCGGCCAGACGAAACTCTGCCATGCCGTTCAGATCACGGATTTCGACATGGCTCATGGCGACACCGTTTCAGATGATCGTGTCACAGTTGACAGGAAGTCCCAGTCGAGATGCACGCCGATGCCAGTCCCTTTGGGAACCGGCATTCGGCCATCTGTCGCTTCCAGTCTCTCAACAATGATATCTCGGGAGAAATATCGGCTGGACGAGGAGGTATCTCCCGGTTTCCGAAAATTCGGAAGAGTCGAAAGATGAATATTGTGGGCGCGACCAATGCCAGATTCGAGCATGCCTCCACACCAAACTGGAACCGCAAAGGCGGCGCAGAGATCGTGTATGCGCAGCGACGGAAGATACCCTCCCACGCGCCCGACCTTGATGTTCATGACACGTGTCGCATCGGTTTGCAGAGCCTTGCGGGCGTCTTCGACCGTGCGAATGCTTTCATCAAGGCAAAGAGGCGTTTTGAGCCTTTGTTGCAATACCGCATGATCGTGGATGTCATCCCAAGCCAATGGCTGCTCGATATAGTCAAGCGCGAATCCGTCGAGCTTCTGTAATAGGGCGCTGTCGGCCAGCGTATAACAACTGTTTGCATCGACACTTAGATGCTCGCGTGGAAAGGCGGCGCGAACCGCCTCGACCAACTCGACATCATGGCCGGGCATGACCTTGAGCTTTATGCGCTTGTAGCCCTGATCGACATGGTGGAGGACGCGGTCGATAGTCTCGG
>JBATMT010000483.1:0-7636 GCA_049289975.1 Paracoccaceae bacterium
CGTCCTGCCCCGGTCCCGCGACGAGATTGAACAGGCCGTCGGGAATGTCCTGCCGGGCGATGATTTCCGTCAATGCGACGGCGCTGGCAGGCGTGAGGTTCGCGGGTTTCCAGACGACAGCATTGCCGTATGCCAGAGACGGAGCGATTTTCCACGCCGGGGTTGCAATCGGAAAGTTCCAAGGGCTGACTATGGCAACCACGCCGACAGGTTCGCGGCGCACGTCTATCTCGATGCCGGGACGCACACTTTGGGCGTGATCTCCGATGACCCGCAGAGCCTCTGCCGCGAAATATGTGAAGAACTGTCCGGCGCGGTAGACCTCACCCTTGGCTTCAGCCAGCGTCTTGCCTTCTTCGCGGGCCAGCAGGTGGCCGATTTCGAGCGAGCGCGCCATCAGTTCGGTGCCGATTGCCATCAGCACATCGTGACGTTTTTGGATGCCTGCCGCCCACCAGAGGGGTTGCGCCAATGCGGCCGCCGCGACAGCATCGTCGAGTTGCGCGGCGGTGGCTTGGGCAAAGTGGCCAATCAAATCGCTTATGTCCGAAGGATTGCGATCTTCGATGGTGGTGGCACCATCTACCCATTGGCCCGCAATGTAATTCCGCATCTCGCCTGCCATCGTCGTATCCTTTTCACCGCAGGGAGCGCATCCTGAATCCCCCGTCGTCAGACAGGGTCACGCTGCTGCCTGCGCTCAATCTCATTGTTTGACGAATTTCAATCAAACGAATATTAATGTAACATATTTCAGAAAAACTGACGCCAGCAGAATGATCCGCACCGAAGTCCTGCGCACATTTGTCACTGTCGCCGAACACGGCAACATCCGTGACGCCTCTGACAGGCTGTTTCGGACGCAGTCCGCAGTTTCAATGACGTTAAAACAACTGGAAGACCATCTTGGCGCGCCGCTGTTTGAATCTGACCGAAAGCATAGCCTTACCGAATTGGGCAGCTACGTGCTTGGCGTTGCAAGGGTGCTTTTGCGTGATCACGACGCGGCCGTGAGTTTGATCGAGGAGTATGCATCGGGGAACAGCGGCAGGCTGCGCATTGCCTCGGTGCCGTCTGTGGCCGCGCGCCTGGTCCCCGAAATCCTGGCGTCGTTTGTGAAAGAACGCCCCTCGGCAAAGATTGATCTCGTCGATACCGACAGCGCCGATGTGAGGCGGCTGGTCATGACAGGTCAGGCCGATTTGGGCATCGCCAGCGCCGCATCGGTGAATACCGGGCTGATCAGCGAGCCGATATTTGAAGACAGCATGCTTTTAGTCTGCCGTGCCGATTCTGAGTGGGCGAAAGACACCCGACCAATGGAGTGGAGCGAATTGCAGGACGCATCCCTGATCCTGAACGAGACTACCCGTGGGATTGAAACCGTAGCGTTCGCCGAGCTTGCGGCCAAGACCCGCTTGCGGGTCCGCAATGTCACCTCGCTGCTGGCAATGGTAAGCGCGGGCATTGGCGTGACACTCTTGCCCGGTCTTGCGGCAATCGGGCTGCCGTCGGCCCTTGTGGCACGACCTCTGGCAGACCGGACATGCAAGAGGCAGGTTTGCCTGCTTCGCCGTGAGGGTCGGATACAGAGCCCGCTGGCCATCGCATTTCAGGCGCAACTGACGTTGGCCGTAAGGGACATGATCCGCCAATTCGGCCTTGCGGACGTCAGTTCAGAGTAAAGAAATGCAAGACAATCGACGTCTTGAATAGAGATGAATGGGCACGCCAGAGTTGGCTGGAATGACGTCTCGCAGATCGGCTCCTACAGACTCTCGGCTCCGTCGATAATCAGAGCATGACCTGTCATGAATGACGACCTATCCGAGGCAAGAAATACGATCGCATCGGCAATCTCGCGGGGAGTTCCCCAGCGCCCCATGGGGATGCTGGAGGTCACATAGTCTTCAAGCGCCCGACGCCCCCCCATCTGGTTTTCGAACCCGGCATTGAAATCGGTGTCGATGAAGCCGGGACAGAGGGCGTTGCAGCGCACGTTGTCGCGGGCGTAGTCTACCGCGATCTGGCGTGCCATGGCGATGACGGCGTGTTTTGTGGTGGCGTAAGCGATCATGCCACGGTCGTACTGCACACCCGAGTTCGATGACGTAATGATGATCGACCCTTTGCCCTGCCTGCGCATGATCGGCATCGCAGCCTGAGCCGCAAGAAAGTGTGAGCGTACGTTGAGCCGCCAGGACAGGTCCATCTGCTCTGCCGTGACCTGCTCAAGCGCGCCTGGAACCTGCAAGCCAGCGTGCGAGTGCAGGATGTCGAGCCGACCATGACGGGTTGCAGCGTCGGTGATCGCGGATGTCAGCGCGTCATCGTCATCTACATCAAGGGGGAGGCAATCGCCCTTGCCGCCCTTCTCAACTATTTCGGCCAGAACCTGTTGTGCGCGCACCCCGTCCAGATCGGTCACAATGACCGTCGCGCCATGCTCGGCCAAAGCGATTGCTCCGGCGCGGCCAATTCCTGACCCTGCCCCGGTGACGAACGCCACGTGGTTTTCAAGTAGCATGTCGGACACCATTCACGACGGACCTGCCTTGCGTCCGCGCTGCAACATCACCTGTGCCGTGATCAGAAGGCACAATGAAACGGCCATGACCATTGTGCCTATGGCATTGATTTCGGGCGTCACACCACGACGGATTGAAGAAAACACAAAGATCGGAAGCGTGGTTTTCGAGCCCGCGACGAAGAATGCGATGATGAAGTCGTCGAAGCTGAAGGTAAATGCGAGCAGGAAGCCCGCGAGAATGGCCGGAAATATCTGTGGCAGTGTCACCTGTCGGAAGGTGCCAAGCGGTGTGGCGCCCAGATCAGCTGACGCCTCGATCAGGCTGCGGTCCATTCCTGCCACCCGCGCTCGAACAAGGATTATGACCAGCGCCATCGAAAACAAGCTATGTGCGGCGATCAGCGAGCCATAGCCAAGCGACAGTTGCGGCGCTGCGCCGGCGAGTGGCCAGATCGCAGCCAGCACTGGGTTCAGCCAGTTGAACACGGTGACCAGAGCAATGAGTGTTGCAATTCCAATGACGATACCGGGCACCATGACGGCGATATAGATCAGTGCGTCGAAGATTGTCCTCAGGCGACCTTTCACCGATTGCAGAGCAAGCGCAGCCAGAGTGCCGAAGATCGTCGCGAGTATGGCCGAGGAAAGGGCGACCGTCAGGCTGGTCTGGAACGCTTCGATGACGAAACGGTTCGAGAGCGCCTTGCCGTACCATTGCACCGAAAAGCCGGTAAACTGGCTCGCAGAGCGACCAGCGCTAAAGGAGAACAGCGCGATGATGGCAATCGGAGTGTAAAGAAACAGATAGACCGCTATCGCATAAAGTCGCATCTGCCCCTCACATCAAGGATACGTCGTCACGCCCACCAGCCCAGCGCCGCGTTGCGCGCATGTAGGCAGTGACCGTGACAAGCATGATGACGACCAGCGACACGGCAACGGCGGATCCGAACGCCCAGTTGCGGGACTGAAGGAACAGATCGACAAGCGCGTTGCCGACGAAAAACACCTTTCCGCCTCCGAGCATGGCAGGGATCAGGAATTCACCCATCAAGAGTATGAAAACCAGCATGCAGCCGGTCGCGACACCCGGCACTGACAGGGGTAAAGTGACTGTCAGGAACGTGCGGGCTGGTGGGCAACCAAGATCGGCAGAGGCTTCGAGCAATCGCTTGTCGAGCCTTTCGAGGCTGACATAGATGGGAAAGACCATCAGCGGCAGATAACCATAGACGATACCCACCAGCACCGCAAAAGGCGTGTTGATGAGTTGGATGCTCCCCAGACCCAATGCGCCAATCAGCGACGGTATCCCCTTGCCACCCAACAGGAAAATCCATGCGTAGCTTCGGATCAGGATCGACGTCCAGAACGGCACGATGACCAGGATCAGCAAGAGGGTCCGCCACTTTTCGCTTGCCCGCATCGCCAGAAAGTAGGCCAGCGGATAGGCGATCAGCAGGCAGCATAAAGTGCCGGTTGGCGCCAGCAGGAGCGTATTCTTGAACGCTGCCCAGCGGGAGCCGAGGTTGAGAAAGTTATCCAGAGTGAGCGCGGGGGAGTAACCACCAGCTGGCCCCCGCGCTCCGAAGCTGAAAACGACCACGACCACCAAAGGCAGCACCAGCATGGCGGTAAACCAAGCGCCCGCGGGAAGCAGGAAAAGCGCTGTGCGGTAGCGTGGTCGCATTCGCGCGGCCTCAGGCGGACTTAAATCGCGCCATCAGTTCAGCGCGGTTGGGATCGGTTAGCGTGGCCGCAGCCCCGAATTCCAGCGCCGATAGCAACTCGGCCGCCGGATATAGGATCGGGTCGTTCAGCACCTCGGCCGGAAGCAGCGCATTCACACGGCTGTCGGCACAGGGGTAGCCATGGAACAGCACTTCCTTGCTGTTTACATTCGGATCGAGCAGATAGTTGATCAGCGCGTATCCCGCGTCACGGTGCGGCGCACCTTTGGGAATGGCGTAGAAATCGCTCCACAACTCGCCCCCCTCCTTGCCCAGCACATATTCGATCTCGGGCATGTCGCGGTTCATCTGCTTGCCGTCGCCGGTCCAGCAGATGGTCATCCAGGCATCGCCCGACCGCATGGAGGGCTGATAGTCCGAGCTGATCGCGAAGAGATGCGGCTTGGCGTCCATCAATAGCTTCTCGGCGTCGGCAAGTTCCTTCGTATCTATGGAGTTGAAGGAATAGCCAAAGTATTTCAGTGCGTTACCAATCGTGGTGAGCTGATAGTCATGGACCATCGTACGGCCTGAAAATTCAGCCATCGTCATGTCCCAGAATTCTTTCCATGTGGTCAGTTTCTTGCCGCCGGTCTGGCTGGTGTTGACGGCAAAGCCGGTGGTCCCCCAGTTCTTCGACACGGCATAGATCTTGCCGTCGACGGTGCCGGGTCCGGCAAAGCGCGGGTCAAACGATGCGATGTCGTAATTGGGTATCTTCGACAGGTCGAGCGGTTCGATCAGGTCTTCGGAGACATATGTGGTGATGGTGTAGTTCGTGGGAACGAACACGTCCCATCCCGAGCCACCCGCCTGCAACTTGGCCAACATCTCTTCATTCGAGCCAAAGACGCTCATGTCGACCGCTGCGCCCGTTGCCGCGGTGAATGCCTCGAGATTTGCCGGGTCATGGTAGTTGGGCCAGGTTGCAAGCACGACTCGGTCACCGATACTCTCCTGCGCCCAGGCGGAGCTTCGCAGTCCGGGGACGGCGCTCCCCAGTACGGAGGTGGCAAGCCCAAGCCCCGTCACGCCCATGAAGTGCCGGCGTGTCACCGACCCCTTCTTGTAGCGCATAAGTTCGGCCATGAATTTCTCACGAGATATGAAGTCATTCCGGTCTGTCATGTTCATTCTCCCATTTGGTCGGTGTTGTTGTCATTCGTCAGTCAGGATCAGGGCAGTTCCATCATTCCAGCCAGCATGGGCGCGGTCGCCCGGCTCAAAGCTGCCCTCAGTCGCCTCGGACTGGCGCGGGACCAGCACGAGGAAATCTCCCAGCGTTGCGCTTTTCACAAGATACTCGGTATGTTCGCCCAAGAAGATGCGGGTCAGCACCTCGACTTCGGCATTCACGCCACCTTGCGGATTGCGAGACAGGCTGATCTGTTCGGGGCGGAGACTGGCGACGGCAGTTTGACCCACACTTATGTCACCCGTGGACTGGCCGCCGACAAGCTGGCCGCCAGCGATGGCAAGGGTGGCAGCATTGCCATTCACGGCCGAAACGGCGCCTTGGAAGAAGTTTGATTTTCCTACAAAATCAGCTACATAGCGATTGATTGGCCGATCATAAAGATCGCGCGGCTTGCCGACCTGCACGATACGTCCGTTGCGCATGATGCAGATGCGGTCGGACATTGAAAGCGCCTCTTCCTGATCGTGGGTAACAAGGACAAAGGTGATACCAAGCTTGCGCTGCAAGCTCTGCAATTCGATCTGCATGTCGCGGCGGAGCTTCTTGTCGAGTGCGGCCATTGGCTCGTCGAGCAAGAGAAGTTTCGGCTTGTTGATGATCGCACGGGCGAGCGCGACGCGCTGCTGTTGACCGCCCGACATTTCCCAGATGCGGCGGGTGCCGAAGCCGGGCAGTCTGACGGTCTCAAGAGCCATCCCGACCGCCTGGGCTATCTCGGCTTCCGGCAAGCGTGGGCGTTGTTGGCGCAGGCCGTACGCAATGTTCTGTTCGACCGTCAGGTGCGGAAACAGGGCGTAGTGCTGGAACACCATGTTAACTGGCCGAAGGTGCGGCGGGACGTCATTGACGCGCTGCCCGTCAAGGAGCACGTCGCCGCTGGTCGGTGATTCAAAACCTGCGAGCATACGTAGCGCGGTAGTTTTCCCACAGCCGGACGGCCCCAGGAACGACAAGAACTCCCCTCTGCCGATGGCAAGCGACAGGTCTGTCGCCGCCACGACGTCGCCAAATAGCTTTGACGCTCCGCGCAGTTCGGCTATGGGCGCGTCGGCCTGAGGCAAGTCCCTTTTCATTGAGCCGCACATATGCTTGATTTCATGTCAAAGCGTAGAAACGGTGCGGTTGGCTGTATATACCACAAATGGCATATTTTCACTCTCAGCACTGAAATCGAGTGGGGCGATGATAAAGGCGGAGCTGCTCCGAAACCTGGGAACGCTTATTGGTGCCATTGGCAACGAAGAGGAGTTTCCTGCGGCTATTGCCGAAACGCTGCGCGTTGTGACGCACTTCTCTTATACGGTGATTTTTGCCTATCACGGCAACGAACGGCCGCTTGATCTGTTCGATGATTTCCCAGCCACCAAGCGACAAGTGTTCGTGACCGACTATCAGGAAGGTCCTTACCTTCTTGATCCTTTCTACCTTGCTGCAACACGGCCGGTGGAAGCAGGCCTCTATCGCTTGCGCGACTTTGCGCCGGATCGGTTCTATCAGGGCGAGTATTTCCGCAGCTATTACGAAAAGACAGGCCTTGCCGAAGAGATTGCCTTCTTCGTGGACGTGCCTGACGACGTTATGGTTGTCCTTTCGCTCATGCGGGCCGACAAGATTTTCTCGTCGCGAGAGTTTCGTGAACTTGAGACTTTTCTTCCCGTCGTCCATTCGTGTGTAAGTCAGCATTGGTCATTGTTGGCGCAGCGCTTTCGCCCCCCAGAGCAATCCTCAAAAAACCGACTCGAAAATCGCATCGAACGGACGTTCCACGCATTTGGTGAGGGAATACTCACACCGCGCGAACGTGAAGTCGTTGAGTACACGCTGAAGGGTCACTCCGCCGAAGCTGTCGGAGCTATCTTGTCGATTTCGTCGGGAACGGTCCGCATTCATCGGCGCAACATCTATGCAAAGCTGAGGATCAGCTCGCAGGGCGAACTCTTTTCGGCTTTTATACGAACACTGGGTGGCACTTAGCGCGCTGCCCGCCCATCGACCTGATAGGATCGGCGATTGCAGGCTGCGCTTTTGCGGGTGTGAGGGTTGACAAAAGAAAGCCATCCCAAGAATCGACGGCGTCAATACCAGACAAGACGATGTTGCAGATGGTGCCCCCAGAGAGACTCGAACTCCCGACCCTCTGATTACAAATCAGATGCTCTACCAGCTGAGCTATAGGGG
>JBATMT010000484.1:0-2164 GCA_049289975.1 Paracoccaceae bacterium
GGACGTCGAAGCCCCGGAAATCTTCAACAAGACCGACAAGGCATTGTGGGACGGCAGACCGTCACTTGGTGGTGTCTGGGTTGCCCATACTTCGGTGAAAGACCCCGAGCGGGTGCTTATCCTCAATCCGGCAAACGGCAAGTCGGTCGTTGGCGCACTTTTCCGTCGCGAGATCGACAATCCCGGCCCGCCCTTGCAACTCTCGTCTGACGCGGCCGAAGCCCTCGGCATGCTGGCCGGGCAGCCTGCAACGATCAAGGTCACCGCACTGAAGCGCGTCGAGGTAGCGGCACCTGCGCCAGAGGCAGCGCCAATTGCGGCCGATGCCGCAGCGCCGAAAGACACTACCAAGAAGCCTGCCAACGGCAGCGCAATTGACGCCAAGCCAATTGATCCCGTCGTTGATACGGCAGCAGCTGCTATCGACAAGGCGACAAAAGGCAAGGCAAAGGCCGGCGCCGCCGCCACGGCTGCAGCGCCAGTCACAATTCCAGCCCAACCGCCAACTGCCGCCAAGAGCGAGCCCGCGAAGCGCGCCTATGTGCAGATCGGCATTTTCAGCGTCGAAGCCAACGCCAAGAAAGCCGCTGCGCAAATGGAGAAGGCTGGCATGAAAGCCTCGGTCAAGTCCGACACAAGTCAGGGCAAGACGTTCTGGCGCGTCATCATCGGCCCGGTCGCAACCGTCGCAGAACGTGATGCACTTGCCGCCAAGGTCAAGGCATTGGGCTATCCAGACGCCTATCCGGTGTCGAAGTAAGCAAGAAGGCAAAGAGCATGAAAACCCTCACGAAACCCTTCCTTCGTGCCTTCCTCTGGGGGCTCACCGCTCTTTGCTTCGCACTCCCCGCCGCCGCCTTCGATACGCGCGCTGGCGAGGCGTGGGTCTACGACATGACGACTGATACTGTCCTGTTGGACAAGAACGCCGAAGCGCCAATGCCGCCGGCATCCATGTCAAAGCTCATGACCATCAACATGCTCTTCGAAGCCCTCAAGGATGGCCGCGTCACCCTTGACACCCAATTCGGCGTCTCGTCCAAGGCAAAGTCGATGACCGAACAGGGCGGCTCGACCATGTACCTTCAAGAGACCGACCGCCCCACCGTCGACGAACTTATCCACGGCATGATCATCAACTCGGGCAATGACGCCTGCGTCGTCGTCGCAGAGGGGCTCGCGGGGAGCGAAGAATCATTTGCAACATTGATGACGAAGCGCGCCAAGGCGCTCGGACTCGAACAATCGACCTTCGCCAATGCCTCGGGCTGGCCCGACCCGGCACAGCGGATGAGCATGCGCGACCTAGGCATGCTGGCCAAACGCCTCATCGAAGTCTTTCCGGAATACTATCCGGTCTTTTCGCAAACCGAATTCAACTACAAGGACCGCGCACCAGCAAATGCCAACAACCGCAATCCACTCCTGAAACTCGGCATCGGCGCTGATGGCCTCAAGACCGGCCACACCGAGGAAGCCGGATTTGGCATCGTTGGCTCGGTCAAGCAAGGCGAACGCCGCATCATCTTCGTGCTGAACGGCATGGCAAGCGAGAAGGAGCGCGCCGAAGAAGCAGAACGTGTTGCGAACTGGGCTTTCCGCGAATTCATCCAGAAGACCGTCGCCAAAAAGGGCACAAAGATCATGGATGCGCCCGTCTGGATGGGAAGCACGCCCTCGGTCGGCCTTGTGGTCAAAGAAGATCTTACGTTGCTCCTGCCGTCTCTGGTGCAAGACAAACTTAAGGCCGAGGTCAAGTATTCAGGCCCGATCAATGCACCCTTCACGGCCGGAACCGAGTTGGCACAGATGGTGATCGACATTCCCGGTCATGCCCCGGTCACGGTGCCGCTCGTTGCGGAAACCGACGTTGCCAAGGGTGGTTTCGGAACCCACGTGAAGACCGCCTTCGGCATCATGGCACGCCGGCTTCTTGACCAAGTCGGAAGCTGATGGCCATGTTCATCACCTTCGAGGGGATCGACGGGTCGGGGAAAAGCACTCAGGCGCGGCTCCTTGCTGAAACCCTGCGGACCGAGGGTCATTCCGTCTTGCTGACCCGCGAACCGGGCGGCAGTCCCGGTGCCGAGGAAATCCGCAGGCTTGTCCTCGAAGGCGACCCGGACCGGTGGTCGGCAGAAACCGAGATTCTCCTTTTCACGGC
>JBATMT010000485.1:0-5141 GCA_049289975.1 Paracoccaceae bacterium
GGGCGAACGCATGGCAGATCTATTGGCGCATCCATTTGCCGTTGATGTTGCCCGGACTCGTGATCGTCGGAACGTTCCACTTCATGAACGCCTGGAACGACTACCTGGGACCGTTGATCTTCCTCAATGACCAGACGAAATACACGCTGACGCTTGGTCTTTCGCTGTTCAAGGGACTGCATGAGCAAGATGCAACGTCCATCGCCGCAGTGACAGTCATCTTGTGCCTGCCGCCGCTGGTCCTGTTCTTCTTCGCCCAGCGCTACATCATGGACTCGGCCATGGGATCGTCGGTCAAGGGATGACAATGCTCTTTGACCCCCAGCAGGTTCCCTTCAGTCGGCGGGAAAGATTTCTGACCCTGTCGATGATGGACGGCACGCTAATGCTGCGATTGGTGAAGGGCGGCGACCTGCGCCCCGGCCTTGGCAGGCTGGCGCGGATCGCGTTTGAGGATGCCGATGGTCGGGAAGCGGCAGTGACATTGACGCTGACTCCGGGGGAGTTGATCGCCAGAGCGCCGCAGGCAGAGGTACGTTTTGCGATTGGTGCGAACGAGAACTTGCATGTGGAAGGGCACGGTCTTTCTTTGGTCCTGCATATGGAAGGCTCACGGTACGATTATGCCTATCGTCGGCCCGACGGTGACTATTGCCTTGTCGCTGCCTATGAGAATGTTCGGATGATGCCGCGCGTTAGCAAAGGTCAGCTTTCTGTGGATGGAAACTGGCGGCGCGACAGATCAGAGAACGTGACTTGCCGCTTCAGTGGCAAGGATGGATTCGCCGGAACGCTCGACCTGTTCGCTGTCGAGCCACCGCCTCCGACGGTCGAGACGCTTGCCGAAGCCGCGACATCAGCAATGACGGAATTCGCCGATTTTGCCGCCGGACTTCCATCGCCCCGGTCGGGAGGCGCAATGGCTCACACGCTGGCGGCCTACATCCTTTGGTCAAGCACCGTGCCAGCTTGCGGAAAGCTGACGCGGCCCGCGATTTTCATGTCCAAGAACGAGATGATAAACATCTGGTCTTGGGACAATGCCTTTTCCGCTTTGGGCGTCGCCGCGACTGACCATGCGCTGGCCTTCGATCAGTTCGCGGCGATCTATGATCGGCAGGACTCGTCTGGCATGTTGCCGGATTTCATCAATGACAGGGATGTGTCGTTTGCCTTTACCAAGCCGCCTGTTCACGGCTGGGCTATCTGCACTTTGATAGCAGCACAGCCGAGTTGGTTGACAGTAAGGCGGAGAACTTACCTTGCAGAACATCTGGAACGGCAAGTTCATTGGTGGCTGGCATCAACACGAGAAGGTCCGGCCACCCTGCCCGCCTATCCGCATGGCAATGACAGCGGCTGGGACAATGCTTCGTTCTTTGACGGAGGCGGCCCGGTGGCTTCGCCTGATCTGCCGACATTCCTAATCCTGTGCTGCGACGCTATGGCATTGCTTTGCCCAGCCGCACGTCAAACATGGGATGATCGCGGCAACGAGTTGCTGAGAATGCTTCTGGCGCAGTTGGCGACAGATACGGATTTTGGCACCCGGCGTGTGCATTGTGCAACAGATCTGATTCATGGACAGAGCCTGATCCAGTTCATGCCGCTCCTTCTTGGCAAGCGCCTGCCCGACGTTCTGGCAAACAGTCTCATGCAAAAGCTTGCGGCCGAGTTTCTGACGCCGTGGGGGCCAGCCACAGAGGCTCCGACAAGTCCTTATTACGAGTCAGATGGCTATTGGCGTGGACCGATCTGGGCTCCGACAACGGCGCTGATTTGGGACGGATTGCGCTCTCAGGGAAATCATGGCTTGGCTCAGGAAGTGGCGCGCCGCTTTTGTACACTGTGCGAGACATCAGGCATGGCCGAAAACTTCGATGCCTTGTCGGGAGTAGGACAGCGCGACAGGGCTTTCGCTTGGACATCAGCTGTATATCTGATGTTGTCGGCTGATCTGAAGGCCATCGAGAAGAGTGATTTTCCGTGATGAGTTCAAGCCCCCGGCCAACCCTAAAGACCATCTGCGCCAAGACCGGACTATCGGTTGCCACCGTGTCAAAGGCCCTGCGCGGTTCAGAGCAGGTGCGCCCGGAAACCCGGCAACTTGTCGAAGAGGCTGCGCGCGCCGTAGGTTACTCCCTCAACATCTCGGGACTGCAACTGAGGACTGGAAAAACCTTTCAGATCGCAGCCGTGATGGCCGCCCCGCAGCCCGAAGCAGATGAGTGGGAGGGGGTCGAATATGCACAGCTTCTGTCTGGAATATCCAAAGCGCTGACCGGGACTTCTTACCGCGTTGCTCTCTATGCCGTGGCAGATCACCGCGAGGCTCTCAAGGTGATCCGCAGTCTGGTCGAAAGGCGCGAGGCTGATGGTATCATCTTGTCGGGGACACGGCCAGATGATGCGCGCGTCGCATTCCTACAAGAGCGCAATTTTCCCTTTGTGACCTATGGAACGACCGAAGCGAACGGTGAGCATCCGTATGTCGACGCAGACAACGCACGCATGATCGACGTGTCTGTCAGACGCCTTTCGGCGAAAGGCCATAGGCGCATCGCTTTGATCAATCCGCCGTCCGACATGAGCTATTCCCGGACCCGCGAAAAGGCATATCGAGCCGTGGTCGGGGACTTGGGATTGGAGTTTGATCCGGCTCTCGTCGTTTCGGGAAACCTCACGCCGGGATTTGGCGCGCAGACAGTCGAGAGGCTGAATTCGATTTCTGATGCTCCAACGGCATACATCTGCACGAACGAGGCTGCCGCTCTGGGGGCACTATCGGGATTTGCGCGGTGCGGACTTGTCCACGGCCGCGACGCCGTCATTAACGCAACGGACGATCTGAACGTAAGCGCCTATTTCGCGCCACCGCTCACGACGTTCTTCCTGCCAATCAGCCGCCCGGCACAGATTCTGGGCGCCCATATGCTTGCGCGGCTTGCGGATCGTCCCGTCGCGGACTTGCAGACCTTGCTGATGCCCGAACTGATCGAACGATCCGAAGACATTCTACGCAACAATGACGAGATCGAGGTTGAGAATTGAGCCCTTTCCAGACGTCCAAACCCGACCTCTCCTCTGAGGCGCTTGCTGCACTCGTTGCCCAACATTACGGACTTGAAGGGCAATTGACGCCCCTGCCCTCTGAGCGCGACCAGAATGCTCGCCTTGTCACCGACAATGGTATCTATGTCGTCAAGATCGCCAATCCTGCGGAAGACCCGGCACAGATCGACCTTCAGACCGCGACGATGATTCATTTGGCCGTGGTGGGAATGAACGGCCTGCCACAGATAGTCCCGACGCTTACAAGTGGCTCCTCCGTCACCATCGAGGTGGATGGCAATCCTGCACAGATGCGGCTTGTCACATGGATCGAGGGGCAGCCGTTGGCAAAATATCCTCGCAGCCCCGTGCAGTTGAAATCGCTTGGCAATTACATGGGCCGGATGGCGGTAGCGTTGCAGGGTTTCGGGCATCCGGCAGCTTTCCGGCAGGACTTTCCCTGGTCTCTAGATCATGTGATCCACCTGCGCGACCATGTGGCCGACATAGAAGATGATGCGCGGCGAACAATTATCGCAGACCTATTCGCTCGCTACGCTGCGCAAGTACAGCCAAGACTGTCTGGCCTGCGTGCCTCGGTGCTGCATCAGGACGCCAACGATTACAATGTGATCGTCGAACCGATTCAGCCGGACAGGATCGCTGGTCTGATCGATTTCGGCGATATGTGCCACGGCAGAACGGTGAACGAACTGGCGATCACGCTGGCCTATGCGTTAATGGACGTACCTGACCTCTATGCGGCCATGACTGCCGTTATCAGCGGCTTTGCCGAGGCGTTTCCTTTGCAAGAGGCCGAAGCGGATCTGGTCTATGACCTTATGCGAATGCGTCTTGTCGGCTCGGTCTGCATTTCCTCGAGGCAATCGCGGCTACATCCGGAAAACGGCTATCTGACCATCTCGCAAGCGCCCGCATTTGCCTTGTTGGAGCGTCTGGCTCAAATCCCTACCGGCTTCATGGTAGCGATTTGTCGTCGTGCCGCCGGGTTCCCGGCAATTGGAACCGCAGCGCAGGTTCGCACCTACCTTGCAGGAGTTGACCCCGCGCCAATCCTGCAACCTGATCAGCGGCGATTGCGACGCATGGCTTTGCCGACTGACGGGCGTCTGGCCGATATGCCAGCATTTTCGGAACGCGCGTTCGATAGCTGGTTTGCCGCCAGGCGGCCAAAGACCTTGCCAAAAGATCTGCCGTTCATTGGCTTTGGTGCTTACGGCGAGAAGCGCACCGTCTATACGTCGGCACAGTTTGCGGATGCGGCGAGCCCTGAACGGCGCAACAAACATCTTGGCATCGATGTATTTGCGCCCGCTGGCACCTCCATTCATGCGCCACTTGCCGGAACGGTTCAGTCGGTTGCGTACAATGCCGATCCGCTCGATTATGGCCACACGTTGATCCTTCGTCATGAGACGAGCGACGGCTGCCCTTTCCATACGCTCTACGGCCACCTTGGAGGGTCGCTGCCGACGCTGGTAAAAGTCGGGCAACCGGTTCAACCGGGGCAGCTGATCGCTCATTTCGGGGACTGGCACGAGAACGGCGGCTGGGCTCCACATCTGCATTTTCAGGTGATGACCGATATGCTCGGCCTGACCGAAGGGAACTTTTACGGCGTGGGCCACGACAGCCTTTGGCCCGTATGGTCGGACATCTGCATAGATCCAAACCTGATCTTGCGGCTCGAGCCGGAGAGTTTCGAGATCGACGAAAACCCACCCGAGAAAATCATGGCGAAGCGCGGCAAGTTTATTGGTCCGTCGCTGTCGGTGTCCTACCGCGAGAAACTCAAGATTGTCCGCGGACGCGATGCTTGGCTTATTGATCATAGCGGCAGGCGCTATCTGGATACAGTAAACAACATTACGCATGTCGGACACGCCCATCCGCATGTCGTCGCTGCGCTATGTCGGCAGGCAAGCGACCTTAACACCAACACGCGTTATCTTCATCCGCTGATGCCCGACCTTGCCGAACGGATTTCCGCAACTCTGCCGGGCAATTTGTCGGTGGTGTATTTCGTCAACTCGGGCACCGAAGCCAACGAGTTGGCGCTGCGCATCGCG
>JBATMT010000486.1:0-4134 GCA_049289975.1 Paracoccaceae bacterium
GTTCCACGGCAACCTTGGTGATCGGCAAGGGGTGGCAGAGTGGGATCAGGTCTGAGGTGCGTTTGGCAGCCATGATCCCGGCAATGCGGGCAACGGCCAGCACGTCGCCCTTCTTTGCGCGGCCCTCGGTGACAAGAGCGAGCGTTTCGAACAGCATGCGGACCTCTACCTGGGCAACTGCGATCCGGTCGGTCACGGCCTTGTCGGATACGTCTACCATGTGCGCGTTGCCATCCTTGTCAAAATGGGTAAGCGACATGGTCAGGCCCTCACAGCCAGCGGATTGGCGAGGATAGCGCGGGTCGCGGTGGCAACGTCAGACTGACGCATCAGGCTCTCGCCGATGAGGAAACTACGTGCGCCGACTTCAGCCATCTCTGCCAAATCGGCTGCGGTGAAAAGCCCGCTCTCGCACACAAGCATCCGGCCCGCGGGCAACATTGGCGCAAGGCGGCGGGTTGTATCAAGAGTGACCTCGAAAGTCTTGAGATTGCGGTTGTTTACGCCAATCATTGGCGACCTGAGGCGCAATGCGCGGTCCATCTCGGTCTCGTCATGGACCTCTATCAACGCGTCCATGCCCCAATGGGTCGCGGCCTCTTCAAGTTCTGCGGCGAGGCTGTCGGAGACGGAAGCCATGATGATCAGTATGCAATCAGCACCCCAAGCCCGTGCTTCGGCAACCTGATAGGTATCATAGAGGAAGTCCTTGCGAAGCACCGGAAGGGATACTGCGGCGCGTGCTGTGGTCAGAAAGTCCGGCGCACCCTGAAAGGACGGCGCGTCGGTCAGAACCGAAAGACATGTTGCGCCGCCAGCCTCATAGGCGCGAGCGAGCGATGGTGGGTCAAAGTCTTTGCGAATCAAGCCCTTGGAAGGCGAAGCTTTCTTGATTTCGGCGATCAGCCCGTAGCCGGTTGCGGTTTGCAAAGCGCGATAAAAGCCCCGCGGGGCGGATGCAGCGCGGGCTTGGGCCTCGATTTCGCTCAGACTGCATGCGGCCTTGGCGGCTGCGATCTCCTGAAGCTTGTAGGCCTTGATCTTGTCCAGAATATCCATGTGACGCTTTTAAGCTGACGACCCGTTCAAGGAAAGCCCTTGGCGACCGCTCCAGTCGATTGGCGGGCTGCGGCGGGCAGCGAGCCACTCGTTGACGCGGCTGAAAGGGCGCGAGCCAAAGAACCCACGTCGGGCAGAAAGGGGCGAAGGGTGGGCGGATTCGATGATGAGGTGGTCGCCGTGTTGGATTAGCGGTTTGAGCGACTGGGCATGTGCGCCCCACAGCATGAAAGCGGTGGGCCTGCGTGACACTTCGGCGAGGATTTCTTCGGCTAGCCTGTGCCAGCCGAGTTTTGCGTGCGCACCTGCCTGGCCTTCGGGGACCGAAAGGCTGGTATTAAGAAGCAAGACGCCCTGCCGCGCCCAAGGACGCAGGTCGCCTGTGGTTGGCGTTACTCCAACATCTTCCTGCAACTCTCTGAATATATTTGACAACGAACGGGGAAGGGGCCTTACGTTGGGTTCGACAGAGAAAGCGTGTCCGTGGGCGTGGCCGACCGTTGGATAGGGGTCTTGTCCGAGGATCACCACGCGGATTTCGAGGGGTGCCACGTGGTTCAACGCGGCAAAACGCTCTGGTGCCGGCGGTAGGATTCGGCGTGGATCGGCGGAAAGGGTCGCTTCAATGCGCGGCCAGTCGGTCTTAAAGAACTGCAGGTGCTCCCAAGCAGAAGGGATCATGCTGTGCTAGTCAGGCGGGCCAGGGCTTCGACCTTTGCGCCTGCGGTCCCGGAATCGATGCTCTCGGCGGCGAGAGCGACGCCGTCCTTGAGGTTTGTGACCTTGTCGGCGACCACCAGTGCGGCGGCGCTGTTGAGGAGAACGGCGTCGCGGTAGGCCCCAGCAGTGCCTTTAAGGAGTGCTCGGAAGGCTTGGGCGTTTTCCTCGGGAGAACCGCCCATGATCGATTCGAAGGGATGGACAGGCAGTCCCGCG
This sequence comes from Paracoccaceae bacterium, assembly GCA_049289975.1. Lineage (GTDB taxonomy): Bacteria > Pseudomonadota > Alphaproteobacteria > Rhodobacterales > Rhodobacteraceae > TMP-24. The sequence goes on from JBATMT010000486.1 coordinate 1,996, forward strand.
TCTTCGGGGTGAACTTCGAACTCAGTCACCGTGCCGCCTTCAAGCGAGGCCACAGAAGTCGTTCCGGCGATCGAGAGTTCGTCGGTGCCGTCCGAGCCGTGCACAAGCGATGCCGTGTCTGACCCGAGTGCGAGCAGGGTTTCGGCCATCGGCCTGATCCATGCGCGGGCGAAGGCGCCGGTGAGCTGGCGTTTGACTCCTGCGGGATTCGTGAGTGGACCCAACAGGTTGAAGACGGTTCTTGTACCAAGTTCCGAGCGAGTTGGCATGACATGGCGGATGGATGGGTGGTGCATCGGTGCCATCATGAAGGCGATGCCGACAGCCTCGAGCGCTCGTTCCACGACCTCGGGGCCGACCATGACGTTGACGCCAAGCTGAGTCAGGGCGTCTGCCGCGCCTGATTTGGAGGACAGGTTACGATTGCCGTGCTTGGCGACGCACACGCCGGTGCCTGCGACCACAAAGGCGGTGGCTGTCGAGATGTTGAGCGTGCCTTTGCCGTCGCCGCCGGTTCCCACGATGTCCATTGCGCCTTTAGGGGCTGTCACGGCATTGCACTTGGCGCGCATGACACGGGCGGCGGCGGCGATTTCCTCGACCGTTTCGCCACGGGTGCGGAGTGCCATCAGAAGGCCACCCATCTGGCTGGGAGTGGCCGCGCCGTTGAACAGCGTCTCGAAAGCGCGCTCGGCTTCCTCGCGTGTCAGGGGACGCTCGGCTGCAATACCGATCAGCGGACGCAGATCGTCGCTCATGCCGGGACACCCAACGGGACGTTGGCGCTTTCGAGGAAATTGCGCAGCATCTGGTGACCGTGTTCGGACGCAATGGATTCGGGGTGGAATTGTACGCCCTCGATGGGAAGCGTCCTGTGGCGCAGGCCCATGATCGTGCCGTCGCCGAGCCATGCGGTGACTTCTAGGCAATCGGGCAGGGTAGCGCGATCAACGATCAGCGAGTGATAACGTGTCGCGAGGAAAGGCGAGGGCAGGCCACGGAACATGCCCTGACCGGCGTGGTGCATACTGCCCATCTTCCCATGTACGATCTCGTGGCAGCGCACGACCTTGCCGCCGAAGGCTTGCCCGATGGTCTGATGGCCAAGGCAGACGCCAAGAAGCGGCGTGCGAGTTTCGGCCGCGGCCTCGGTCAAGGCGAGGCAGATGCCCGCCTGATCTGGATCACAGGGGCCGGGTGACAGGATGATGGCGGCGGGTTTCAGGCCCATTGCCTCTTGCACATTCAGTGCATCATTTCTGCGCACGACGACATTCGCCCCAAGTTCGCCGAAATAATGGACGAGGTTGTAGGTGAAGCTGTCATAGTTATCGATGAGTAGCAGCATAGTGAACCTTCTTTGCCCCACGCCCCGTCTTTCTGACTTTCGGGGGTGATCCTTGGCGCATGTCGGGCTATACATGGGCCGAGCCGCGCCCCGGGGTCAAGGGCAGGAAGCGGACGAATGAGCAGTGGCGGCACCGGAGGCTGGTGTGAGCAGAAGTTTTATAGCAGGCAGCGTTTCTGGCGTTGCACTTTCCGTTTTTGGGTTGTCGGCGGTTTCGCTGATGGCACCGCCGTTGACTGTTGATCGTGCGGACGGCCAGCAGGCAACGATGGCGCAGCCTGCCGCTGATGCGCCCGACACCGCGATCATCGACGTGCCTGCGGGTTCGGAATTCTCAAAGCCCAAGACAGACAGTGCCGCGACGGTACCGGATGCAGACGAGACAGTCTCGGCTGAAGGCGCGCCCGCTGTAACGGCTCCGGCAGCAGAAGAGGCTGCGACAGTCCAGACCGCACCGGCCGCTGCTCCAGCGGCCCCCGAAGCACCTACAGAGGCAAAAGCGGCAGCAACAGACAGCCAATCAGTGCCGGTGGACGCTCCTGTTGTTGATGCGCCCGTTGCTGCGCCCTCGGAGGGTTCGCCGGAACTGGCGCAACCAACGCCGAATGACGAGTCTGCTGGCACACGGGTTTCCGGCGCGGGTACTGCGGGTGGGCTTGTTCTGAGTGAAGCGGATGCGACAACTGAGCCGTCGGCACTGGCGACGCCGACACCATCGCAGGATGCCGCTCCGATGGCTGAGGCAGTTCCGGAACCGGCGCCCACTACCGTTGCGAAACCAGCGCCTGCGG
>JBATMT010000487.1:0-2499 GCA_049289975.1 Paracoccaceae bacterium
GCCGACGCCCGCCGCCCGCTGATGGAGACCGCGCTGAAGGAAAATCTCGCCCGCGTCCTGGCCGGTGCGCCAGAGGCCGACCCAGCCCGCGTCGCGCAGGAACTGGCCATGCTGACCGTCAAGGCCGACGTCACCGAAGAGCTTGACCGCCTGACCGCACATATCACCGCCGCCCGCACGCTTCTGGCCGAAGGCGGCCCCATCGGCCGCAAATTCGACTTCCTCATGCAGGAGTTCATGCGCGAGGCCAACACGCTGTGTTCCAAGTCCGGGAACGCCGACCTGACACGGATCGGACTTGACCTCAAAACTGTGATCGACCAGATGCGCGAGCAGGTTCAGAACGTGGAATGACAATGCAGCGCAAAGGTCTCCTCATCATCCTTTCTTCGCCGTCCGGTGCGGGCAAGTCGACCCTTGCCAAACGGCTCATGCTCTGGGACCCGACCTTGCGCTTCTCCGTTTCTGCCACCACCCGCGCGCCGCGACCCGGCGAAGAGGACGGCCGCGAATACTACTTCCGCTCCCGCGCCGAATTCCAGACGATGGTGGCCGCAGGTGACATGCTCGAACATGCTGAAGTTTTTGGCAATTTTTACGGCTCACCCAAAGCTCCCGTCGAAAAGGCGATGGCCGAGGGGCGCGACACACTTTTCGACATCGACTGGCAGGGCGGTCAGCAGGTGAAACAGGCGATGAGCAGCAACGTCGTGTCGATCTTCATCCTGCCGCCCTCGATGGCCGAACTCGAACGGCGCCTGCGTACACGCGGGCAAGACAGCGACGAAGTCATTGCCGGGCGGATGGCCAAGTCCGAGGCAGAGATCAGCCATTGGGCCGAATATGACTATGTGCTGATCAACAACGATCTCGATCAGGCCGAGGCCGACCTCATTACCATCCTCAGCGCCGAGCGCATGCGCCGCGACCGCCAGCCGGGCCTTTCGGAATTCGTGCGCGGCCTCAACAAGGAGTTCGAAACCCGATGATCTACACGCTCGACGGAATCGCCCCACAGCTTGGCACAGGTGTCTGGGTCGCCCCCGATGCGAACATCATCGGCCACATCATCCTTGAAGACGAGGCCAACATCTGGTTCGGCGCGACGCTGCGTGGCGACAACGAACCGATCCGCGTCGGGCGCGGCTCGAACATTCAGGAAAACTGCGTCTTGCACACCGACATGGGCTTCCCGCTGACCATCGGCGCCAATTGCACCATCGGTCACAAGGCGATGCTGCACGGCTGCACGATCGGTGATGGCTCGTTGATCGGAATGGGAGCCACCATCCTGAACGGTGCCAAAATCGGCAACGGCTGCCTGATCGGGGCAGGGGCCCTGGTCACCGAAGGCAAGATCATCCCCGACGGCAGTCTCGTGATGGGCGCACCCGGCAAGGTCGTCAGAATGCTCGACGACGAAGCGCGCGAGAAACTCTTGAAGTCCGCCGCAGGCTATCGCCGGAATGCCGCCCGCTTCGCCAAGGGCCTGAAACCACTCTGATCACAGGTGGATATCATAAAGCATGTGCTGGCGGGGCTTTTGATACCGTTGTGACTACGCACGGCCAACCGCGCTGATTTCCATTCTGCCCGCGGGCATTTGATTTTCTTCACCCCACGCAAAAAAAACCCACCGCACTTTCAAAATGCGTTAACCTCGATCGCACGTATCCTGTTTCCGGTTCACCCTCAGTTGCAAAGGACATCCCATGGGCAAGGGCGACAATCAGAAGAGCAACAAGGAAAAGAAAAAGCCGAAGAAGGAAAAGGCAAAGGCTCCTCTCAGCACCACCACCGCATCCACACGCGGCACGACCGTAGACGGCAAGAAACTGGGGTAGGGCGGTCGCACGCCCTCAAGCCGGATGCTCGCTACGACTGGGCAAACACTGTCAGCCCCGCAAGCGAGCATCCCCACCCCTTTGCCACTGGGTAGTCCCTGATCGGTCAAACCCGAAACTTAGCCATCCCTGAAAGTTTTCCTTGACCGCCCGTATGGTCGAGGTAATACTTACCCACATGGCTAACTATTCCACAGATCTGGACCGGGCCTTCTCGGCGCTGTCGGACCCGACCCGCCGGGCAATCGTCAGCCGCCTGTGCGACGGCCCGAAGACCGTTGGCGAACTGTCCGAGCCATTCGATCTGGCTCTGCCGTCGCTCTTGAAACATGTGCGGGTACTCGAAGACTGCGGGCTCATCAGCTCCGAAAAAATAGGGCGTGTCCGCACCTGCAAGATAAAGCCGGACGCGCTTCACGCGACCGAGGCATGGATACGCCAGCATATCTCCGCGTGGGAAAAACGTCTCGACCGCATGGAAACCCACATCGACCGCATGAAGAGAAAGAACTGACCCATGACCGACATCGACAAAGGCCCGGACTCTGCATGGCGGGATTGGCCACTTGATCTTGAAATCGTCCTGACCCGCCTGATCGACGCACCTCGTGCGCTGGTATACTCGGCTTGGGCCGACCCGCATCAGATCCAGATG
>JBATMT010000488.1:0-2903 GCA_049289975.1 Paracoccaceae bacterium
GGTTACAGCTCCCCCGGCTATTACCACATCCCAGCTCTTGTTGATCATCAGATCCTCCGCATTTTGGGCATTCCTATCATTTTCCACGGCAAGCAAAAGGGTAGCCATTATATTTACGCAAGGGAAAGATATGCGCGCTCCCCCCTCGACAACTTATGGTAAACATGGCAGATTTTATCGGGGGATGAGTGGTGAGAACTGAGATGCGCAGAGAAATCTGCCCGCGTGGATATATTCGCGTTGGTGGTCCTTGTGCCTGAACGAGGACACTGATGGCAGAAACTGATTTAGGCGAGGACACGAGTTGCCTTGTCGAATTTCTCTATGAGATCTTCCGGGCTCGCTCCATCGAAGAAATCTGGTCGCTGCATACGGCGAAGATGGCCGAACTGGGGTTTGACCGACTTCTCTATGGCTTCACCCGCTTCAGGACTGCGAATTATCTGGGCAGCCCGGACGACTCGCTATTCTTGACAAATCACCACGCTGACTATGTGGCCGAGTTCATCCGCGGCGGTCTTTATCTTGCAGCGCCGATGGTACGATGGGCGGCTGACAATATCGGCGCGCAATCATGGCAGCCAATGCTTCAAGCGATCAAGTCGCTCGACACCCTTAGTCCAGTTGAGCGCAAGGTGGTGGACCTCAACCGTCGTCACAATGTGCAGGCTGGATATTCTATTGGCTTCCGCGATGTTTCGGTGCGCGCGAAGGGTGGCATTGGCCTTTGTGCGCGGCGTGATCTTTCACAAGACGATGTGGAAGCCATCTGGGCCGCGCACGGGCGCGAGATCATCATCATGAACAACGTTGTTCACTTGAGGATTTCATCTCTGCCCTATGTTTCCGGGAAGACCCTGACTGCGCGACAGCGCGAGACACTGGAATGGGTGGGCGACGGTAAGACGACGCAGGACATTGCGACGATAATGGGTTTGACGCCTGCTACGGTCGAGAAGCACCTGCGGTTGGCGCGAGAGGTTCTGGATGTGGATACGACCGCGCAAGCGGTTCTGAAAGCGTCTTTCCACAATCAGATTTTCGTCGTTCCAGAAATTCGGACAGCGTGATGGCAAGCCGTCCGGCTTTTCAGCAACAAAGCAAGGTAAGGTATTCCTGACTGTAGTGACGCAGCGTCACGGGTTAGAAAGATTGTGTTCCGTGAGTGGTGGCGAAAGCCAGGAACATTTGAACGGGGGATCTCTGCATTTTCAGGGAAAGCCAGTTCACTCCGGTCAAACGGAGGTGGTCTGGCAAGGCATCTGATGTCGTGCCAGACCATAACCAAGATACGCGCCCTGTCCTCATCCCCAACAGGTACCGGCGCGCTTGGATTGGTGCGGTCCTCCCGTGGGCCGCACCTTTTTTTGCCAAATATCAGGATCGGCGCAGCTGGTTGAAAGCTCTGTCAAAGCAAAACGCCGAGCTTTTGACCCGGCGCTTTCAGTTTGTTGCAGAAGCCCGACCAAAGAAACGGATCAGGCGCCTTGCAGGGTCTTTGCAACTTCGGCTGCGAAGTCTTCTTCTTTTTTCTCGATGCCTTCGCCCACGGCGACGCGCACAAAGCCAGTGACTTCAACGCCGGCATCCTGAGCGGCTTGCGCCACTGTGATGTCAGGGTTCATCACGAACTTCTGGTTCAAGAGAGTCACTTCTTCCAGGAACTTTTTCATCCGGCCTGGAATGATGTTGTTCTGGATGACGTTCTCAGGCTTTGGCTTGGCCGAGGCGGCGTTTTCTTCCAGAGCCTTCTGAGTCTGGACGGTGCGCTCGCGCTCTACAACAGCCGGGTCCAGTTGTGCTTCCGACAGGGCCATAGGGCTCGCAGCCGCGATGTGCATCGCAATCTGTTTGCCAATACCTTTGTCAACACCTTTGAGCGCAACGAGAACACCTATCTTGCCCATGCCGTCAGCAGCGGCGTTGTGGACGTAGTGGACAATCGAATCGCCCTCCAGAACGTGCATTCGGCGCAACGTCATATTTTCGCCGATACGGGCGATTGCATCGGTCAGGATGTCCGCGACTGGCTTGCCGTTCAGGTGGGTTTGGTGAAGCACTTCAACCGAGTCGGCCGTTTCGAGGGCAACCCTCGAGAGGTCACGCACCAACGCCTGGAAGTCGGCGTTCTTCGCGACGAAGTCGGTTTCCGAGTTGAGTTCGATTGCCACGCCGCGGCCGTCGCGGACTGCAACGCCAATGAGGCCTTCGGCGGCGACGCGATCGGCTTTCTTGGCAGCTTTCGCAAGGCCCTTGGTGCGCAGCCAGTCAACAGCGGCTTCCATGTTGCCATTGTTTTCGGTCAGCGCTTTCTTCGCGTCCATCATGCCTGCGCCAGTGGATTCGCGCAGTTCTTTAACCATTGCTGCGGTGATCGTCATGACCGCTCTCCTTGTGTCTTATGAACGGGTCAGGCGGGGAGTATCCCCGCCCGATGAAAGTCTTGTGACGGGGGCATTGCGCCCCTGCCCCGCTTGGCTCAGGCTTGGACCTCTTCGCCCATGATCTCCGCCGGAGCATCTGTCAGCGAACCGAGGTCAACGCCAGCCGCACCCATCTGAGCCGTCATGCCGTCAAGCGCTGCACGCGAGACCAGATCGCAGTAGAGAGCGATGGCACGGGCGGCGTCGTCGTTACCGGGGATGACGTAATCAACGCCCTTGGGCGAGCAGTTGGTGTCAACGATGGCCACCACCGGGATGCCGAGTTTGTTGGCTTCCAAGATGGCAAGGCTTTCCTTGTTGACGTCGATCACGAACAGAAGGTCCGGAACGCCGCCCATTTCGCGAATGCCGCCCAGAGAAGCCTGAAGTTTGGCCTGCTCGCGTTCCATGTCAAGACGCTCTTTCTTGGTCAGACCTTCGGCGCCATGATTCATGACTTCGTCGATCTGCTTCAGACGC
>JBATMT010000489.1:0-2582 GCA_049289975.1 Paracoccaceae bacterium
GTAGATCGAGACCGTTATGAACGACCTTGCGACGCATCAGGAAGTCCCGCACAAGGGTCTTATTACCCTGTCGATCATGCTTGCGACGATCATGCAGGTACTCGACACCACGATTGCCAACGTAGCATTGCCGTCGATGACGGGCGATCTTGGCGCATCGCAGGACACGATCACATGGGTGCTGACGTCCTACATTGTCGCGGCAGCAATCATGACACCCGCGACTGGGTGGCTTTCAGACCGGTTTGGAAAGCGCGAACTTTTCCTTGTGTCGATTCTGGGGTTTGTCGTCACTTCGATGGCCTGTGGACTGGCATGGAGCCTGAGTTCCATGGTGCTGTTCCGGCTCTTGCAGGGGCTGTTCGGCGCTGCAATCGTGCCGTTGTCCCAGACTTTTCTACTGGACATAAACCCTCGCGAAAAAGCCGGTCAAGCGATGGCCATGTGGGGCGCGGGCATCATGGTAGGGCCGATAATCGGGCCAACGCTCGGTGGCTGGCTGACAGAAAGCTACAACTGGCGCTGGGTGTTTCTGATCAACTTGCCGGTAGGTGTCATTGCGCTTCTGGGGTCTGCGGCCTATCTGCCCAAGTCGCTACCTCGCCCGCGTCGGTTCGACTTCATGGGTTTCGGGCTGCTATCGCTGGGTATCGGCGCATTGCAGATGCTGCTCGACCGTGGTGGCGAAGTTGACTGGTTTTCAGCAACAGAAAGTTGGATCTATCTGTTCCTGATGGTCGCCGGCTTCTGGATGTTCTGCTTCCACATCGCCTCGACAGACAAGCCGTTCCTTGAACCCGCAATGTTCAAGGACCGGAATTTCGCGACGGGACTGGTATTCATTTTTGTCATCGGGATTATTCTGCTGGCGAGCCTCGCGCTGTTGCCGCCCATGCTGGCCAAGATCTTTGGCTATCCAACAATCACCACGGGGGTCGTGATGGCGCCGCGTGGCGTGGGCACGATGATATCGATGCTGTTGGTGGGTCGGCTGGTCAGAACCATCGACTCGCGGATATTGGTTTCCATAGGTCTGCTGCTGACATCGGTATCTCTGTGGATGATGACCGGTTTCACCCCGCAAATGACCATGAGCCCGATCATCTGGAGTGGTGTGGTTCAGGGGCTGGGCCTTGGTTTGGTTTTCGTCCCGCTGTCGACCGTAGCCTTTTCGACGATTGCACCAGAATTTCGCGCCGACGCCACGAGCCTTTTTAGCCTTGTGCGGAACATCGGGTCGTCCATCGGTATTTCAGTCGTCTCGGCGCTGCTGACGCGCAACCTGCAGGTCAACCACACAGAGCTTTCGGTCTTCATCTCACCTTACAACCCAGTGGCTGTGCAGGCAGTGCCAACGGCAATTGCCGGAAACCCGACGGCACTAAGTCAGGTTGATGGGCTGGTGAACATTCAGGCTTTGATGATTTCCTATCTGGATGATTTCAAACTGATGATGATCATCACGCTGATGGCGCTGCCATTGGTCTTTATGCTGCGCAAGCCAGCCGGGCCTGCCGCTAGTGGCGCTGCGGTTGTTGTTCACGCAGACTGAGGCGGCTGGTTCAGGCGCGTTGCAGCTTCACTGGCTCTGACCGCGCCAGTTTTAGGAAATGCGCCATGAACGGTTGCGTTGCGTCTTCTGTGCGGGTTGCAGCGTACATGCGCTTTACGATGCCCTTTTCCGTTACACGGCGGGTCACATAGTCGGGCTGGTATTTGACTTCACGCATCACCCAGTCGGGAAGCACCGCCACCCCGCGGTCTGAAGCGACGAGCATCAAGATCACGGCGGTTAGTTCCACCTGCCGGACGGCGCGCGGCTCGACTTTTGCAGGGGTCAGAAGAGTCGAAAAGATATCCAGACGAGAGCGGTCTACCGGATAGGTTATTAGCGTCTGGTCGCGGAAATCCTCGGCCACCACAAAGTCCTTGGTAGCGAGAACATTGTTGCTGGAAGCAACGAGTGTGGGCGAGTAATCGAAGAGCGGGTTGAAGATGACGTCGCGGAGGTCTTCCGGGTCCGACGAAATGACCAGATCGACCTCCTCGCGCAAAAGTGCGGGAAGCGCGTCAAAGGCGAGGCCGGGGCGGATGTCCACGTCAACTTCGGGCCACGCGTGGCGGAACTGCTCCAGCACAGGAAAGAGCCAGTCGAAACAGGCGTGACATTCGATGGCAATGTGCAGACGACCGATGCGTCCGGATCGCAAATTGCGGAACTCCTCCGACAAGGCTTCGATCTCGGGGATGATGCGGTCGGCGGCGCGCAGGAGGCGCATTCCGGCAGGGGATAGTTTGAGCGGCTTTGCACGGCGCACGAAGAGTTCCACGCCGGCCTGATCCTCTAACCCCTTCATCTGGTGGCTGAGCGCCGACTGGGTGATGTTCAGCAAATCGGCCGCTCGCGCCATACCGCCGGTATCGTGAATGGCTTTTATTGTCCGCAGATGCCGCAACTCAAGATGCATGGCTATTCAAATTCCGCTCATGTTGATGTTGAAGATTATGAATTTGTCTCACGCCAATCCGCATGAGACAAGAGGTCAACAGAATAAGGAACGCAACATGACGACCCAGCCCCG
>JBATMT010000490.1:0-3300 GCA_049289975.1 Paracoccaceae bacterium
GATCCCGGTCATCGACGACGACGAAACCGTGCTGTTGCCCGAGTTGCCAGCTCCGCCCAGCGCCAGAGTTCCGCCCGCAGTCACTTGCGGCCCGAACGCTTTGCCGAACGACAGAAGCGCAACGCCATAGGTCTGGCGTCCGGCTGCATCGGTTGCGCCCGTCTCGGCGCCAAGGGTCGTGCGGACGCAATAGTCAGCGCCGTCAGCGATCGTGCAATGGTCCTGCGCCCACGACTTCACGAGTCCTGCCTGATCATCAAGCACGACAGCCGTGCTGTTCGCCTGATCGATGAATGACCCGCGGATATTGGTCAGGTCCTGAAGCTTGGTCTTCCAGATGAAGGCGTGCGTCTGGCCCGGAACAGCAGTCTCCGAATAGCCGACAACCACCGACCCATCGCCGCTGACGCCCGTTGCATTCGACGTGTTACCGCCAAGCGTTCCGAGATCGTTCATGCCGCCCGAGGTCCAGCGGAATGCGTGCGAATATCCAGCGTCCGTATCAGCTTGTCCGACGACAACCGACCCACTCGCATTCATCGCCGAGGTGAACGAACTTCCGGCATTGCCTGCCGCAAGAGTGCCCAGGTCCTGCATACCCGCGCTGGTCCAGCGGAACGCATGTTGGTACATGCCGGTCGCATCGGTGTCCGAGTAACCAGCCACAATCGCTCCGTCTGCGGTGACGGCGTTAGCGACCGAATAGTTTCCGCTGCCGATCGTACCCAGATCCTCAATGCCCGATGCCGTCCAGCGGAACGCATGATAGGCGCTGTCCGTGTCGGCAACGCCAACCACTGTCGATCCATTTGCGCTGATGGCGTTGGCAAACGACGTGCGGCTGTTGCCGGTCGCAAGTGTGCCGATGTCCTGCATTCCGGTCGAGGTCCAATGGAACGCATGAATGTTGCCGCTGTCGGTCGTCGAATATCCTGCGACAGCGGCGCCATCCGCGCTGACTGCCTGACCGTACGAGTTACCGGCGTTCGCTGTCTCAAGCGTGCCGAGATCCTCCATGCCGGCACCAGCGGTCCAGCGGTACGCGTGCGTCGTCGATGGCGTGGTATCTGAATATCCAACTACCGCAGTACCATCAGCGCTGAGAGCATAGCCATAGGATGCACCCGCAGCCGACAGCGCGCCCAGATCTTGCATGCCCGCGCTGGTCCAGCGGAAGGCGTGAACGACACCCGATGCCGTGTAGGAATGGCCGGCAATTACCGAACCGTCAGCACTGACCGATGTTCCTTCGGAATAGCCGGCGTTGCCGGGGGTCAGACTGCCCAGATCCTCGATGCCCGTTGCCGTCCAGCGATAGGCGTGACGGTCGCCAGCATCGTTTGTCGCAACGCCGGTGATGACCAGACCGTTGGCGCTCACTGCCTTGGCAGTCGAATAGCCGGAATCATCGGCCTGAAGGGTGCCGAGGTCGGTCATGGTGTTGACGGTGACGGATTGAGCGCGCGCAGGCGCCGCGATTGCAATGATCGAAATTGCAGAAGTAACCGGCGGCGCAATAGCTACCAGAAGGGCGAGCGTGCTCACCCGATTTGCTAAATACATAGTCTCAAAAACCCATTAACTAATAAGCGCAGAAACACGCATAGGTTGAAATTGGTGAGTGGCGGTCGAATCGTTAGTTTTAGTTAAAAGTAGTCGGTCGTCTAATGGGGTTAAGAGCTAATTCACTTCTATGAATGAATCAACTTGAATATGTATTTTTGCTTAATGCCACCCCAAAACCGTGCTTTTCGTCTCTTAATATAAATCAATCATACTGGTAGATCGCGATTGTTCACGATTGCTTCCATCGTGATACACGACGTCACCGCCTCCAGCTCGACCTTCTCGATGAGTCGCTGATAAACCCGGTCAAAGTCGTTCATGTCCTCGGCCACGACCTTAAGCATGTAGTCGTAGTCTCCCGCGATCCGATAAAAGTCGATGACATTCGCAATTGCCTCGACCTCCTTGCGGAACAGGTGCAACCAATCGCGCGAATGGTGCTTGGTGCGGATCATCACGAACACCGTCAACCCCAGCCCAAGCGCCTTGGCATCCAGCCGCACGGTATGCCCCTTGATCAGTCCCGTGTCGTGCAAGGCTCGCAGCCGCCGCCAGCAGGCGTTCTGCGACATGCCTACCTGCTCGGCCAGATCGCGCTGCGACAGCGACGCATCGCGTTGCAGCGCGCGAAGGATCTTGCGATCAATCTGATCCAGTTTAACGTCATCCATCGCTCATTTGACCCAATATGCACATCCACTGAGGATGATTCAGGTAAGGTTTTCACCATACCGGACAAGGTATGATCTTTCCAACAGCCAAAACATAACAAGGCGCCTTGATGAACATCGCTTCGCCCGCTGACCGCATCGCCCGTTTCGCCGCCGCACTTGCCGGGCCGGACCGCATCGAACGCCTGCGCGCCGGGCTCATCGGCGAAGGTGCGGTGGTCCACGGACCCTTCGGCCCGCGCCCCCTCGTCTATGCCGACTATGTTGCCTCGGGCCGCGCTCTGCGCCAGATCGAGAGTTTCGTCATGGAAGAACTTTTGCCCTACTACGCCAACAGCCACACCGAAGCTTCCTTCTGTGGCGAGCAAATGACCCGCATGCGTCGCGAAGCCCGCGCCATCATCGCGCGCCTTTGCGGCGCCGATGACCGCTTTGCCACCGTCTTCGCCGGGTCTGGCGCTACCGCAGGTCTCAACCGCATCGTCTCGCTTCTGGGGGTGCCGGAAGCAGCCAAGGCCGGACGGCGCGTCGTCGTCTTCATCGGCCCGTATGAGCACCACTCGAATATCCTGCCGTGGCGCGAAAGCGGCGCCGAGGTGATCGAAATCCCCGAGGCCACCACAGGCGGCCCCGACCTTGCCGTACTGGAAGCCGCCCTTCTGGCCGAAGCACCCGAAGCACTGAAGATCGGCGCCTTCTCCGCCGCATCCAACGTCACTGGCATTGTCACAGACGCAGACGCCGTCACCCGGCTTTTGAAACAGCATGGTGCGCTCGCGGTTTGGGACTATGCAGGCGGCGGCCCCTACCTGCCAATCGACATGCGCTCTGGCACCGACGCCGAAAAAGACGCAGTCGTCCTTTCGGCCCACAAATTCATCGGCGGCCCCGGTGCGTCAGGCGTGATGATCGTGCGCAAGGCCGCCGTCTGCCGCGCCCGCCCCGTCTTCGCGGGCGGCGGCACCGTCCGCTTCGTGTCGCCGTGGGGCCACGACTATTCGTCAGATGTTGCCGTCCGCGAGGAGGCAGGCACCCCCAACGTCATCGGTGATATCCGCGCCGC
>JBATMT010000491.1:0-6011 GCA_049289975.1 Paracoccaceae bacterium
CCGTAGATGTCGGCGCGCGTGGCTGATCTCGGCCTGTATCGGCAGCATTTCCCAGATCATCGCTTCGGTTTCGGGCTTGGCCATATCGCGCCCGACAGCGGCCACCAGTGCCGCGCGATGTCGGTCAAACGCAGCCTGAAAGCGCGCCAGCGCAGCCTTCCGCTCGGCCAGCGAGGATGCCTGAACCGAAGCCAGCGCCGCGGCCTGTTGGGCGTCAAACAGACGCGCGATGTCGCCAGAGTTTTCCATGCGCCGAACCTGCTCCAGTCCCGCCGCCCAAGCAAGCAGAACGGAGCGTCAGCAAAGCGCGACCCTTTGGCTCAGGCTGCGGCCTGCTCGACCGCCGCCACGATGCCATCGACCACGTCGCGCAAAAGGCCCTCGTCCTCGCACTCGGCCATGACGCGGATCAAAGGTTCCGTCCCCGACTTGCGGATCAAGAGCCGCCCCGACCCGGTCAGCCGTGCTTCAGCGCCCTTGATCGCGTCTTGCACGGCGCTGGCCTTCAACGGCTCCTGCCCAGCCTTGTAGCGCACGTTCTTCAGCATCTGCGGCACAGTCTCGAACTGCCGCGCCAACTCCGACACCGGTCGCCCGGTATCGGCCATCGCCGCAAGGAATTGCAGCGCCGCGATCAGCCCGTCGCCCGTCGTGGCATAGTCGGTCATCACGATATGGCCCGACTGCTCGCCACCAAGGTTGAAGCCGCCCTCACGCATCCGTTCAACCACATAGCGGTCGCCCACCGGCGCGCGTTCCAGCTTCAGCCCACGGCCCGACAGGAACCGCTCCAGCCCGAGGTTCGACATGACCGAGGCCACCAGCGTTCCGTGATTGAGCCGCCCGGCATCGGCCCAGCGGCCGGCCAGAAGCGCCATGAACTGATCGCCGTCGGCGACCTGGCCCTTTTCGTCGATGATGATCACCCGGTCGGCGTCGCCATCAAGGCAGATGCCAATGTCGGCGCCATGCATCACCACCGCCTCTGCCGCCGTATCGGGATGGGTCGAGCCGCACTTTTCATTGATGTTCAGCCCGTTCGGCGCAATGCCCACCGGAATGACCTCGGCCCCCAGTTCCCAAAGCGCCATCGGTGCGGCCTTGTAGGCAGCGCCGTTGGCACAATCGATCACCACTTTCAGCCCGGACAGCTTGCCACGACCGGGGAACGTGGTCTTGGCATATTCAACATAGCGCCCCAGACCGTCGTCGATCCGCTTGGCGCGCCCGATGTTTTGCGGCTGCGCAAGGTCGATCTCGCCCTCCAGCAGCGCCTCGATCTCGGTCTCGGCAGCGTCGTCCAGCTTGAAGCCGTCAGGGCCAAAGAACTTGATGCCATTGTCCTGCGCCGGGTTGTGACTGGCAGAAATCATGATGCCCAGATCGGCACGCATTGACCGCGTCAGGTAACCCACGCCCGGTGTCGGCACCGGACCCAGCAGCAACACGTTCATCCCCGTCGAGGTCAGACCCGCCGTCAGCGCGTTTTCCAGCATGTAGCCCGACAGGCGCGTGTCCTTGCCGATCACGACCCGGTGGCCATTCCGCCCGTCGGTGCGAAAGTAGCGCCCCGCCGCAGCACCAAGTTTCAGCGCCAGTTCTGCCGTCATCGGGAATGTATTCGCCGTGCCGCGCACGCCATCGGTGCCGAAGTATTTTCTGCTCATTCTTCCGTCTCCATCCCTATCGCCTGCCACAGGCGCAAGGCTTGTCTTGTCTCTGTCGTATCATGGACGCGGTTAATCTGCACACCCTGCGCAAGTCCCGCAAACGTCACTGCCAGCGTTCCCGGCCCGCGCTGGTCAGCCTCGGGCGCGTGCCCGATTGTCCCTATAAACCTTTTCCGCGACGCCCCGAGCAGGATCGGGCAGCCAAGCCCATGAAACAGCGACAATCCACGTATGAGCTTAAGATTATGTTGGATATTCTTGCCAAAGCCGATGCCGGGGTCAGTGATGATACGGTCGCGCGGAATGCCAGCCGCCTCGGCAGCCTCGATCCGCTCCTCAAGGAAATCATACACATCGAGAAGAACATCGTCGTACGTGGGATCGACCTGCATCGTCGCAGGCGTGCCCTGTGAATGCATCAGGCACAAGGGGACGCCGCGCGACGCGACCAGAGCGGCAAGGCCCGCGTCATAGGTCAGCGCCGCCACATCGTTGACGAGCGACGCCCCCGCATCAAGCGCTGCCTCTGCCACCTGCGCCTTGCGCGTATCAATCGAGATCGGCGCCATCACGCCCCCCGCCCGCAGCGCCCGGATCACCGGCTCGGTGCGCGCGATTTCGTCAGCGATACTTACCTCGGCAGCACCCGGCCGCGTGCTTTCGCCGCCGATGTCGAGGATGTCTGCCGTTTCCAGAAGTGCCCGCGCCTGCGCAACGGCGGCGTCGGGCTCGATGAACCGCCCGCCGTCCGAAAAGCTGTCAGGCGTCACATTGAGGATGCCCATCAGCGTTGGCCGCCCAAACGACAGCCCGCCAAGGTCCGCCCGCGCCGCAGTCAGTCGTGCCCGCACATCGGCTGGCACGTCCGACGCCGCCATCACCCCCCGGCTTCCATCCCGCGTCAGCACTTCCACCCGGTCAAACCAGCACCAGCCACCGGCAAGCGGCAGCGCGCCAGCCTGTCTTGCGGCATCGGTCATCGCGATGGGGCGGTAATAGGTTTTCATTGCATGTCCATTGCGCCGCCAATGCCGTTTGGCAAGCGTCAGGCTTGGAGAGTTTTCACCGGCACGCGGCTTCCTGCCGGAGGCGCAACATTGCCGTGAAGGTAAAGCGCCACGGCATCCTGATCGATAGCCAGCCATTCCGCCAGCGCCAGGCCGTCGCCCACCGTCTCCGGCGCACCTGCGGTATCCAGCACCAGCTTCGACGGCGCCCAGACGATGATTTTGCCGTGCCGCGCCGCCCAGTCGATCTCGGTCCGCGTCTCGACAACCGACAGGCGTGCGTCTTTCGAGGCCAAAGCCCACGCCGCCTGCTCGATGGCCAAAAGCGCAATTCGCCGCTGTGCCTCGCTCGAAGCGGCGACCGGGTGAACATCGCGCGACGGAGCCAGTGTCAGGATCACCGGAGACGTTTCAGCCGAAAGCCCGTCAAGCAGCGCCGCCAGATCGGCAGCCTCGTCGCCAAGATAAACCACCACCGGCCTTGGCGCGGACGTGCCGCCCGCCACATCGGTTTCTGCACGGCCCCGCACGATCTCGACCCCCAGCGCGCCGGGCCCACGATCAAGCTTCTCGATCCGCAGGAAAACCCGCTCTGCCTGCGGTTCGGCCAAGATCCGTGCCGCGATCCGCTCGGCAAGTGTTTCCAGCAGGTTCAGCCGCTCTGCCTTCAACTCGAAGGAAATCGCTTCGGTCAGCCGGTCATAGGACAAGATCGCATCGACATCGTCCGACGCAGCACCCTCGTGCGGTGCAAGTTCCACCACCACATTGAACCGCAACCGCTGGGTCAGCCCGCGTTCAGGCTGAAACGCCCCGATTTCGGCGGCAACGATGTGGTCGCGCAGGCTGATCCGATCAGGCGGATTGGCCCCGCCCATGTTCTGCGCCCGGACTTCGGGATGGTCAAAGGCTTCGCCGGGGTTGGTCAAACAGGCGCTCCATCACGAGGGTCTGGGCAGAAACATTCCTGGCGCCCTCAATAAGCATACGGGCCACAGGGGGAAAGCCCCCTGCGGCCCGTACATAAGTCAAAAGCGACCGATAAGGTCAGTTCATCGCCGTGACGATCGGCGGACGATAGAAGTAGTGCGATCCGATGCGCACCGTCATGTCGAACCGGCGCGACCAGTCAGGGCGCGATGCGGGTGTATGGAAGTAGGTCGCGCCATCCGTCAGGTTGCGCGGAGCGCCACCGATATAGGCCGAAGCGATCTGCTCGGCCACATACCAGGCGGTGCGATCACCGATCGAGTCCTTACGACCGTCACAGGTGAACGAAAACTGGCACCCACCCGAGTTGGCCTGATTGACCACGCCACAGATGGACTTGGGGAAGGACGGCGCCGCGACGCGGTTCAGAACCACTTCGGCAACGGCTGCCTGACCCTTGATCGATTCCCCGCGCGATTCAAAGTAGATTGCCCGCGCAAGGCATTCAGATTCCGCAGTCTGTGCAACCGGCTGGATCGCTTGGACCCAAGCCGCATCATAGGTCTGCGGAACGGTTTTCCCGGCCGAGGTCTTTTCGACCTTCACCGGCGGGGTGAGGATTTCATTCATCCGGCCAGCTTCGACTGCATCCAGGCCCGCCTTTTCCTGACTGAACAGGGATACAAGGTTGACGCCAAGTGCGGCAGTCGGATCGTTGGACTGGCTTACCGACATGTCGGCATGCGCAGACTGACCAAGGGCAAGGAGCACTACCATGCTCCGAGTCCAGCATTTCAGAGAAGACATTTATTATTCCCGAATAGCTTCGACGAGCCACAGCCCCCAGGCGATGACGGTCCGGGAATAGCGACGCTCGGCCAGCACGTCCACCCGTGAGGGCAATATGCAGCCTTTCTGAGCGGTTTCATGCCGATCAGAGCGAATCAGTAAGGCCCATTTGGGTGGGTTATGCCCCTATAATTAAGGACAATTTTTTGGTTCGGAAAGCGAAATCTAGACAGGTTTCGGGTCTTTTAACGCAAGATGTGCTGCGGCCAGCTTTGCAACCGGAACCCTGAAGGGCGAGCACGAAACATAGTCAACGCCGGCCTTCCGGCAGAAGGCAATCGACTCGGGGTTGCCGCCATGTTCGCCACAAACCGACAGAGTGAGGTCGCTTCTGAACCCCCGACCGCGTTCACAACCGATCAAAAGCAGCTCTCCGACGCCCTCATCGTCCAACACATGAAACGGATCTTCCGGGAAAACGCCCTGATTCACATAGGCACTCATGAAGCGCCCGGCATCGTCACGCGACAGGCCGTAAGTCATCTGGGTCAGGTCATTGGTGCCAAACGACAGGAATGCCGCGTGCTGGGCGATGTCACCGGCGCGAAGTGCCGCGCGCGGGGTTTCGACCATCACGCCCAGCTTGTAGTCGAACTCGGCGTTCAACTCGTTGCTGACCGCCGCCGCGATGGCGTCGATGCGGGTCTTGACCAGTTCGACCTCGCGCTTGGCCGACACCAGCGGGATCATCACCTCGGGCACGATGGCAGCACCCCGGCGGCTGGCCTCGACTGCCGCCTCGAAGATGGCGCGGGCCTGCATCTCGTAGATTTCGGGCACCGTCACGCCCAGCCGGACGCCGCGCATGCCAAGCATCGGGTTGAACTCCGACAGAGCTTCAACCCGGCGCGTCACTTCCGACAGGGGGCGGTCGAGCGCCTCTGCCAGTTCGCGCATCCCGTCGCGATCGTGCGGCAGGAACTCGTGCAAGGGCGGGTCGAACAGGCGGATGCAGACCGGCAGGCCCGCCATGATGTCAAAGAGCGCGATGAAGTCGGCGCGCTGCATCGGCAACAGCCGGTCGAGCGCCACCTTCCGATCCTTGACCGTGTCGGCAAAGATCATCTCGCGCATCACGGTCAGGCGGTCTTCGTCAAAGAACATATGCTCGGTCCGGCACAGGCCGATGCCTTCCGCCTCGAACATCCGCGCGGTGCGCGCATCATCAGGCGTGTCGGCGTTGGCGCGCACCCCGATGTCGCGGACATTGTCGGCCCAATGCAGCAGCGTGCGGAACCAGACATCCAGCGCCGGTTCCAGCATCTCTGCCGCGCCCGCCAGCACTTCGCCATTGGTGCCGTCGACGGTGATCACATCGCCTTCGCGGAAAAGCTGGCCGGTGGTCGAGGTGATGGTCTTGTCGCGTGCGTTCAGCTTGATGTCGCCCGCCCCCACGATGCACGGCAGGCCAAGGCCGCGCGCGATCACCGCCGCGTGGCTGGTGATGCCGCCACGCTCGGTCAGGACGGCGACAGCGGCATGCATGCCGCGAATATCCTCGGGCGAGGTTTCGCGCCGCACCAGAATGCACGGTTCGTCCCGCGCCGCACTCGCC
>JBATMT010000492.1:0-3172 GCA_049289975.1 Paracoccaceae bacterium
TACCTTGGTCAGCGCGTTGCCAATCGCCCCGGTGATCTGGTCAATATCGTCGGCAGTAGCAATCAGCGCCGGGCTGAGGCACAGCGTATTGTTCAGCCCCGGCAATGACCGGTTGGTCATGCCGATCAGCACGCCTTGCGCCGCGCAGTCCGCAACCACCGCCGCCACCAGCTTCTCGTTGGCCGGTTCCTTGGTCCCACGGTCCGTCACCAGCTCGGCCCCGCAGAACAGTCCCTTGCCACGCACGTCGCCGATCACCTTGTGCTTGTCTTGCAGGGCCCGCAGGTTGTTCACCACCCTGTCGCCCATCTTGAGCGTATTCTCCAGCAGGCCCTCATCCTCGATGATCCGCATGTTCTCCAGCGCCGCCGCCGGACCCGCCGTACAGCCGCCAAAGGTCGAGATGTCGCGGAAATAGCTCATCGGATCGTTTGGATCATCCTTGAACAGGCTGAACACTTCCTCGGTCGTGACCGTGCACGAAATCGCCGCATAGTCCGACGCCACGCCCTTCGCCATCGTCACGAAGTCGGGCTTGATGCCAAAATGCTGATAACCGAACCACGTACCCGTCCGCCCAACCCCGCAGACCACCTCGTCGATATGCAGCAAGATGTTGTACTTCTTGCAAATCTCCTGCACGCGCTCCCAGTACCCGGTCGGAGGCACGATCACGCCACCACCCGCTGTCACCGGCTCAAGCACGATGGCGCCAACCGTATCCGGTCCTTCGCGCAAGATCACTTCCTCGATCGCGTCGGCGGCGCGCTCGCCATAGTTCTCCACGTCCCATTGCTTGCGATACTCAAGACAATGCGGAACCATGACGAATCCGTCGGGGTAGGGGCCGTACTGCATTGCCCGTTCCGCCTGACCAGAGGTGGCCAACGCCCCGATTGTGGTGCCGTGATAGTCCCGCTCGCGGTACAGGATCTTCCACTTCTTGCCGCCGTGATGCTTGTGCGCGATCTGGCGCACCATCTTGTAGACCTTCTCGTTGGCTTCGGACCCCGAGTTCGAATAGTAGACCCGCGTCATGCCCGGCATCTTCGAGATCAGCCTTTCGGCGAACCGCGATCCGGGGATCGAGCCCGCCGAGCCTGCAAAATAGTTCATCCGCACCAACTGGTCACGCACCGCATCGGCAATGCTCGTGCGGCCATAGCCAACGTTCACCGTCCACACGCCGCCCGAGACCGCATCGATATGCTCGCGCCCCTTGGCGTCCCAGACCCTCAGGCCCTTGCCCTCGACGATCACGCGCGGATCGACCGTCTCATATTGCTTGTGCTGCGAAAGATGATGCCAGATGTGGGCGCGATCCGCCTCGACGACGGCGGAAATGTCATTGCTGTTAAGCGCTCGGTCCATCATGTGCCTCTCGGATTTGCGCGAATAATAAGCAGCGGCGCTGCCTTCCGCTAATCATCCCGAATCGCCCCCCGGAACCGTAGGGCCAGTGATGGCGGCCTTATAAGTCCAGATCAGTTTTGGCTTTGGGAAGTGTCCACCTTCGGGGAACATTCTTTCCTGACACGCAAGGTCGGCAACCGGCTTCTTTCAAACTTCAGCCGTGCGGCGTCTTTGACGTGGACAAAAGAAAAAACGCGCAGTCCCGAATAGCGCGCACTCAACATGGAGATCAGAATGACCGGACGGACCTTCCTCCTTTCTGCAGTGGCTGGGCTGGCACTTTTCGCCGGACCGCGTGCAGCATCGGCACTTGACGAAATCACCGTGGCCTACTTCCTCGAATGGCCGATGCCCTTTGAATATGCAAAGGCGATGGGCACTTACGAAAAAGAGATGGGCGTCAAGATCAACTGGCGCGCCTTCGACACCGGCACGGCAATGTCAGCCGCCATGGCCTCGGGCGACGTACAGATCGCCGTGAGCCAGGGCGTTCCGCCCTTCGTCGTCGCCACGTCGGCCGGGCAGGACCTTCAAATCATTGACGTCGCCGTCAGCTATTCCGACAATGACAACTGCGTTGCCCGCACCGACCTCGAAATCACCAAGGACAATGCCAAGGAACTCGAAGGCAAGAAGGTCGTCCTGCCGGTCGGCTCGGCCGCGCACTACGGCTTCCTCAAGCAGATGGAGCACTTCGGCGTCGACATCTCGACCATGCAGATCGTCGACATGGCCCCGCCAGATGGCGCGGCAGCCTTTGCACAGGGCGGCATCGACCTTGCATGTGGCTACGGCGGCGGTCTGCGCCGGATGAAGGAATACGGAAACGTCCTTCTGACCGGCAAGGAAAAGGAAGAGCTTGGCATCCTCGTCTTTGACGTGACCTCGGCTCCTGCCGGATTCGTCTCGGAAAACGCTGATCTGGTGGCAAAGTTCCTCAAGATAACAGCGGATTCCAACGCGATGTGGGCAGACGAATCCAAGCGCGCCGAAATGCTCCCGGTCATCGCCAAGGACAGCGGCATGGACGAAGCCGCAGCCGCTGACTCGCTCTCCACCTTCACCTTCCCATCGGTCGAAGAACAGCTTTCGGCCAAATGGCTTGGCGGCGGCGCCCAAACCTTCATGAAAGGCGTGGCGGATGTGTTCGTGAAGGCAGGCTCCATTCCTGCGGCCCTTGAAAACTACGATGCCCAAGTGAACACCGGGCCCCTCACGGCAGCAGGAAGCATGTAAGATCCCATCGGGGCGGCGCGCTTCGTGCCGCCCTCCACCCCCTCACCCCAAGGGAGTGCCATGGGCCTTTCCATCAAAAACCTGTCGATGCGGTTTGACGTGCCGGGCGGCAAACCCGTGCAAGCGCTGCAAGACGTTTCGCTTGAAGTCGGCAAGGGCGAACTCGTGTCGATCCTCGGCCCATCCGGCTGCGGCAAGACCACGCTTCTGAACATCCTCGCGGGCTTTCTCTCGCCCACGTCGGGCAAGGTCACTCTGAACGGCCACGCCGTCACCGGCCCCCATCCCGAACGCGGCATGGTGTTTCAGCAAGGAGCACTTTTTGAATGGATGTCGGTACGCCGCAATGTCGATTTCGGCCCGCGCATGAAAGGCATGGGGCTGGCCGAGCGCACGAAGATCACCGACCATCTTCTTGAAACCGTTGGACTTCACGACTTCAAGGAAAAGGCGGTGTACGAACTTTCTGGCGGCATGCAGCAGCGCGTTGCCCTGGCCCGCTGCCTTGCCAACGATCCCGACG
>JBATMT010000493.1:0-10354 GCA_049289975.1 Paracoccaceae bacterium
TGGGCCAGCATGGCCGCTACCGCACCAACGTCTGGACCTACCGGGGCGTCAACAGCCTGCACAAGGGCCGCATGGCGGACCTTGCCCTCCATCCGACGGTGAAGCCGGTGCAGATGATTGCCGATGCCATCAAGGACGTCTCGGCGCGCCGCGACATTGTCATCGATTTTTTTGGCGGATCAGGCTCGACGCTGATTGCCGCCGAGAAGACCGGGCGCCGGGCGCGGCTCATCGAGCTCGATCCGATCTACTGCGACCGGATCCTGGCCCGCTGGGAGGTCTTTGCCAAGGAGGATGCCGAACAACTCGTCTGTGGCTGGCCTGTCCACAGCCTGCAACTTGCCGAGGCTGCGGAATGAAGGCGTCGGTTCCAGGCAAACCCAAAAGCAAGGGCGCATTGGCGGTGCGACCCAGCTACGAGGTCGGCTATGGCAAGCCGCCCGAAGCGGCGCGCTTCCAGAAGGGCCAGTCCGGCAATCCGCGCGGGAGTCCGAAAGGCGCAAAGACCAAGATCCCGGCGCTCAATGAAGAGCGGATGAAGCGCATGATCCTCGAAGAAGCCTATCGCACCATCACCGTGCGGGACGGCGCGCGCAGTATCACTGTACCGATCGTGCAAGCCGTTCTGCGCTCGCTTGCCGTCAATGCCGTCAGGGGTCAGCACCGGTCACAGCGGCTCTTTGCCGAACTGCTCTCCGCCGTCGAAGAGGCCAACCGCAAGCTCAACGTGGATTGGATGGACGCGGCCATGACCTACAAGATCGAATGGGACCGCGAACTCGAGCGCCGCCGCGTCCTGGGCATCACCCACCTTGCCGATCCGCTCCCCCATCCCGACCACATCCGCATCGACATGCGCACCGGATCGGCCCGCATCGTCGGACCGGCAACCAAGGAAGAAAAGGCCATCTGGGACCACTGGATGGAACGGCGGGAAGACTTTGAAGCCGAGGTCGAAGATCTCGCCGAGGAGCTCCTCCACCAAACCGACCCAAGCATGCGCAAGATCCTCGCCGACGAGCTCGAAACGTCGCGCAAGATCGTCAACTTCCTCAATGCAGCAGAGAAGGGAACGTTGTAAGGGAAAGCCAAATACCTCGGTTAGCTCCCCTTTAGGAAGTCATCGACAAACTCAGAAACTGGGGAAACGCCCGTCACCAGCAGGTGATCTCGGGCCCTTGTGCAAGCCACATATAGTGGGTGCCGTTCGGTGTTGTATACCTCTTCGAGGTCGGCATCGTCAGAAACGGACTCGATCCGTTCGGCTTGCGGGATAACTTCCTCATCACACGCCATGACCACCACCGATCGAAATTCTAGGCCCTTGGCAAAATGCATCGTGCTGATGGCAACTGCGCCGTCCTCCACTTCGACCTTCTCACTCAGTTCGACCGAGCGAACGCCCGCAGCTTTCGCGGCAGCACGCGCACGTTTAAGTTCCGCGTCCGACCGGACGAAGACGCCAATCTCGCGCGGCGTGCAGCCGTCCCTCAGTCGATCTGCGATCCATCCTGCAATCGAGCGGCATTCGTGATCCTCATCGCTGCAGGCCATGACTTTCGGCGGTGGCCCATCGAACATGGACACCGTACCGCGCCGATCTTCCGTGTTTCCATCAACATCCGAAACGGTTGACGGCAGGAGCCGATCGGCTTGTGTGCGGATCTGGTGTGACGTGCGGTAGTTGATGCGCAGGGTGAACTGCGAACACGTCCAGCACTGCGGGAACCTTCTACCCGCCTGCTCGAACTGCGAGACGGCACTGCCTCGTCGCGCGGATGGAACGATCGAGGTTCGATGTGGCTGCACCGCTAGCTATCCGACTTGCCCAGAATGCGCAGATGGTTGGCTAGTCGAAAGAAGCAGCAGCTACGGAAAGTTTCTCGGCTGCGTCCGTTTTCCGGCTTGTGTGGGGAAGGCACGTACAGGGACTTGTAAGAAAAATGTGAACACGTAGCCTGTTCAATGTTCGATGGTTTGCCCACCCGGTAGTCTAGAAGATCGGCCTTTTTATATAGAGGATTGTCCATCGCCTCGAGACACGAGAGTCAATTAAGAGCACTGCCTGCTTCATAAGTGCTGCGGGCAGGCGCCAGCCACTGGTACCCTGATTGCTTCTTGAACCTGATGTGTTGACCGGCAAGGCAACGGCCTAATTGCATTGATCTTGACTTCTACATCGCAGTCCGCCTTGCCGAGACTATTTTCTGTCTTGCAAACACACGAACCTAGCGAAGTGCACGTGCGGCAACTTGTAGGGTTTTGGCACGAACTTGCCAAGCTGTAGTGGGCCAAGTTAATGTAATAAAAGGAAAAACTCTGAATTTATACATTCGCTGGCGTTGTCTCAAGGACGTCAAAGACAAATTCTGACTTCACAGGTGTATCGAGTAGCGATTGGAAAGTTCCGATAGGTGATCAGTTAGCCAAGCAGTTTGATTGGGTCGCCAACCCGACCATAGCTGAGCGTAAGACATAGCCAGAAACGCGGGTGTAGAGCCCGCAACACGCTGCGCAAATCTTGCGATCTCATCACGGTGCTCTCCGAACGCACGATGACAGGTTGGGTCTGTAGGCTCCCAAAACAAATAAAGCAATGTCACCTTCCGATCGCGAAACGTATGTGCCAGTCCGAATGCGTGCTTGATCAGCTGCGCCGCGTCCAGCCAAACATAACTGTCGGGTTCTTCCACCAGGCGAAGCATCTCCAGGAAGTAGCCTTGTTCCCGACGCTCGTCGCGGATTTGCGCAGCATAAGCCGGAGAGAAGTTTGCGCGATGCTTGCCGAGATATTCCGTCAATTTGGACTCAATTCCGATCACACCGTTTGGGCCAGAAAGCAGGACATCCAAATTCGGTGATTTGCCACCACGAAGGCCCGTTGGGCATTTGCGCTCAAATTGGAGCTCGTGAAACGGACCGCCAAACGGCATCACCAACTCTTCGATGCGCCTGCGGAACGGGGCAAAACAATTGACCGCTAAAGCTGAAGAGGAATGGACAGCCCGAAACTTCGTCGCCAATTCGTTGCCATCGCCGGCAGTCAAATCCGCTTCGAAGTCGGAGACTTCGACGTGAGGTGGCAGATTGTCAGTATAGCTATCGACGTAGCCATTTTCGTTGACAGCAATGTCAGGTCGATGTTGCTGAAACGCATTTCTCAGACCAATGATGGCTTGACGTCGTATGGCTGTGCTCCCCGAGGAGCGTTGTTTCATGTCGTGTTCGGATTCGTCGAAAATGTTGTTCATGACTGACAGATAACCCCGCTAGGTGTCAAATTCTGACGTGCACAGAAGAGCAAGGACTTTTGCAAAGAGCGTTTGGTTCAGTGTGTTCGCACACAAAGTATGGTGGACTACTTCCGGATCCGCCTGACTTCAGCGTTAGTCTTCCAGAACTCGATTTGCCTACTGTGCGCTGGCCGTGGAATTAGGGGAACTACAAGTAGCGCCGCTCCCGAAGTCGCTGCCTGAGACCGTTCGCAACTGCTCTCACCAAAACAGGACCGATGCGCCGTGCGTCAATCTGTTCAACGCGAGAAAAATACTGTCGCGGGTCAACTCGGCAAGAAAAGCAGCGCGTCATTCTTCTCGTCTTTGATTGCCGCAACGAGGGCAGCACCGTCCGCTTTTTGCTCAACGAGGGTTTCCGAAAGCGAAGCTTGACTGATCAGCGAGAGAGCCGTTCCTTTCATGCCAGTGAACAAACTGTCGGCGAGGCTTTTGGCCCTTTTCCTGAGCTCGATCTGCTGGGGCCAATCTTCGGCGCCGCGAGAAATCAGGCGGCTGGTACCGTCTGGCGAAACTGACTGCAGAAGTTCCAGAGATCGCTTCGACGCAGCCAAGGCGTAGATGCGGGCCACCGGAATTTCATTTGCAACGAAGAGCGCCTGGATAGCTGCCTCGTGGCAAAGATGAAGCGCGCTGGCGATCGCCCACAACCGGTCGAGATGTTCGATCGGCAGTGATTTGCGGCCGGAGAAATCCGTTTCGCGCACGAATATTGTCTCAAGTCGATGTGCATACTTGTTGAGATCGCTCTGTAACTGCTCGGCGACACGACGTGGTTCGGTCCAGGATGAAAGACCCTCCACTGCGGATACATTTGCACCGATATCGGCGAGAACGGCTCGAAGTTCGTCTTCTCTTCGGTCTGATGTGACGGAGACAAGTTGCTGGCTGATCCGGTCGAGTCTGGTTTCGATTGTGCGAAGGCGCTTGGCCAGCACAGCAAAGCCGACGATCGACACACCAAGTCCCAACCCCGAAACCGCCAGTGTGCCCAACTGAAGATTTTGCAGGATCATCATGCCCTCGCGTATCAGGTCGAGTTTTCGCTTCAGCTGCTCGTTTTGAACCACGTTGATGATTTCGAGGGGTGAAAATCCTTTGGAAGCGAGGTCGCCAAACGAAGAACCGGCATTCGTTATCAGATTTTGCAAGACGTTTGTCTGCTGGACGTGACCCACGATTTTCCCGGTTGCCGTATCCTTGAGTATCGCGCCGATGAGCGTTGCGCGGCCCGAAGCCCAGTCGGCGATCAAAGCGTCTGGGACCCGATAGGGCAAAATCATCAAGATGCTCCTCGGACCGCTGTCTCGCCTGCTTTGAGAACTGACGCCTGAATGTCATTCAGGAGGCAGCGCGCTCCTGGATCGAGACCAATGCCAAAAACGATGCTCAGCGCCAACGACTGAAGGCGTTGTGCAAGATGCGCCCGAGATTTTTGTGCCGCGGCGCTGACGGCTTTGGACCCAGTCAAGGAAAGGACCGCCAAGGCTGAACCACCCATGAGGAGGAGCGGAACACTGACCGCAGAGGTCGTGACGAGAAAGAATGATGTTGAACTGACCGTTGCAAAGGTGACGAGCGCTGGCAGGGCCGCCACGGACGATGCGATCATACCCACTCCTGCCAAGGCAGGCAGGAAGCTTGCCGCGAGCCTAGCCGCCTCGGAATTTGACGGCACATTGGCGAGAATTTCGTCGAGTTGGGCCTTTGCACGCTCAGCGGCTTCCGTACTTTGGGCTTTCGCCCAAGGTTCAACCAGACCGACAACGGTCTTGCGCGGAGAGGCATGCGTCCCGGCGACTTTCCACAGGGGAAGTGCCGCAACATAGTCATCAATGGCCTTCTGCAGCTCAGGAAAAGCACCTTCAAGCTGATCAGTAATTTGAGCCAGCTGTGTATTTCGCCAGTCGATTAGCTGGATCTGTGCTTCTATTGCGCCGGTAACGAATGCCATGACCCTGCAAACCAGATTTCTTGATCACATTTGCAGAGCGTCAGTCAGCCCGCAAGTGTGCAATCACTCTGCTCTAGATTGATCCAAAACGCCGAGCTTCCGAAAACCAAAGAAGGATGCTTTCGGTGCTGCTGCAATAAATTCAGGCTCTTGGAACGGAGAACAGCAAACCACGCAGGATCTTCTGTTCGTTGTCTACTTCGATATAGCAGACAGCATCGAACCGAGCGCCTTCGAGTCTTGTCTGTAAATCTTTTGGCAATGTGTTCTCCAAATATGAGCGTTCCTCTTCCGTTGGTGGCTTACATGTCGACCAAACATCCTCAAACCACGGCGAAACCTTGGACGGAATACCAAGGTACTTGCGGTCAGGGTTTGCCAGGGCAAGCCGCCGAAACAATTTCGGGCTGTCTGAATAGCCTGTTTCCGAAACTTCCAAATCAGAGACGATACCCCGTAATCCACTCGTGAATGAGACCGGATATGCGTTGTCTGGAAGGTCAGGCAGTTGGAAATAGCCACCTCTTTGAAGGTCATATGCTGCGTAACCCAAATACCCGAAAACAACTGTTGCAATGAGTCCAATTCGCCAGTTCATACCGCAAGTCTTTCAAATTTAATCAGATTCGGCGCCCGAGTGTTTGCGCCGCCCTCCTGAGATTGGTCAATTGCGCTGACCTTGGCAAGTGACAGGGTACGATAAATTGCCGAAACGCTGCGATCGTTCATTGGCTTAGTGTCAGGACCCATTGAACTTGCTCTTGCGGCATGATTCAGGCTCCGCGAGGAGACCGATCCATGAGCAACCTTTTCTGGCTGACGGACGCGCAGATGGCGCGTCTGGAACCTTTCTTCCCGAAGAGCCATGGCAAGCCAGGCGTCGATGACCGACGTGTGCTGAGCGGGATTATCTTCATCAATCGCAATGGTTTGCGGTGGTGTGATGCGCCCCGGGAGTATGGCCCGCCGAAGACGCTCTACAACCGATGGAAGCGGTGGGGCGACAAGGGCATCTTCGCCCGGATGATGGACGGCCTTGCCTCCGAGGCGGCCGTTCCGAAGACAGTGATGATCGATGCGACTTACTTGAAGGCACCCCGCACGGCGACCAGCCTGCGGTCGAAAAAGGGGGGCCCGACGATCAGAAGGGCCGTCTGATCGGTCGAACCAAAGGCGGCATGAACACCAAGCTGCATGCCGTCACCGACGAGAATGGACGACCCATCCGGTTCTTCATGACTGCCGGGCCAGTCAGTGACTATACCGGAGCCGCAGCCCTGCTGGGTGGCTTGCCAGCGGCGAACTGGTTGTTGGCAGACAGGGGTTATGACGCCGATTGGTTCAGAGATGCGTTGAAAGACAAGGGGATAAGGCCCTGCATCCCGGGCCGGAAGTCACGCGGCAAGCCCATCAAGCACGACAAGCGCCGCTACAAACGACGCAACAGGATCGAGATCATGTTCGGGTGGCTGAATGACTGGCGGCGGGTTGCCACCCGCTACGACCGGTGCCCGAAGGTCTTCCTCTCCGCCGTCGCGCTCGCTGCAACCGTCATGTTCTGGCTATGAACGAAGAACGAGATGCCGTAACGGGGCCTGCGCCGCAATCTACCCGTTACCGTTGCAAAACTGAGGGCAAGCTGGCGCCATTCCCGTATTGGATCCATCGGGAGAACTTTGGGATGAAGCTGTTTGTCGGACTGGACGTGTCGCTGGAGAAGACCGCGATCTGCGTGGTCAGCGAACATGGGAAGATCGAGAGGGAGGCGCAGGCGGCCAGCGAGCCGGAAGCGCTGACCCGTTGGATGGGGAGCCTCGACGGCACCATCGCCGCCATTGGCTTGGAAGCCGGTCCCCTGTCGCAATGGTTGCACCGCGGGATGACCGAGGCTGGACTTGACGTCGTGCTGATGGAAACCCGGCAGGTGAAGGGGGCGCTGAAGGCAATGCCGATCAAGACCGATCGCAGGGATGCCGAAGGGATCGCGCGCCTGCTTCATCTGGGGTGGTTTCGGCCAGTTCACTGTAAATCTGTGTCGGCACAAGAGGTCCGCGCTGTTCTGAACGCGCGCAAGGCAGTGCAACAGGGCTTCATCGGGCTGGAAATGTCCCTGCGCGGGCTCTTGCGGAACTTTGGTCTGAAAGTCGGCTCCATATCGCGCGGCAGGTTTGAACAGCGCATTCGCGAACTGACGACGGGCAATCCGATGCTGGAGACGGCAACCGAACCGATGCTACGGGCGCGACTATCGCTCCGACAGGAGTTGGCCGGGTTGGAACGCCGTGTCCACCAGCTTGCCCAAGAGGATCCGGCCTGCCGCCGCATGATGTCCATGCCCGGGGTCGGTGCGGTGGTCGCACTGACCTATCGATCGGCGGTAGATGACCCTCGACGCTTCACGTCCTCGAAGAAGGTCGGGCCATGGGTCGGCCTGACGCCCTCGCGAAACCAGTCGGGCGAGCGCGACGTCTCTGGCGGGATCACCAAGGCGGGCGACGTCAACCTTCGACGCGCCCTGTGCCAAGCTGCGACGGTCTTGATGCACCGTGGCCGTTCGACCTGGCTAAGAACATGGGCCGCGCAGGTTGCCCGCCGCCGTGGCACAAAGCGCGCCATGGTCGCCTTGGCACGGCGCATCGGGGTAACCCTTCACCGGATGTGGGTTGATGACACCGACTTCCGGTCCGACAGCGCAGTGCCCTATGCGGGCTGATTGCCTGAGCTCCAAACCGTTGCCTGCCTGAACGCAGGCCTTCGAGGTCCCCCAGGGACGCGGTTCCGATGATGCCGTGGTCAGGACTGTCGCCGATTCAGATCGAACACGCCAACGAGATGGGCACATCGGAATTGCATTGAACCAGCATCATGTTGGCAGCCACCGCGCTGACCACGGACCGAAGCATGCACCCGGGACGATCTCAAACGAAGGCGGTAGTGAAAGGACGGCAGCACAAAAGCGAAGCCCGCACCCCAGCGGTCGGCGTTGCATGCTCAAAACCTCTTGACTGGGACGGCACCGTTACCGAAGTCCTGACCCTAGGGTCAGGCTTGGCAAAGGGTCCCGTAATCCGGTCCTGACCAAAAGCCACTGTTTGCTATCTGAGCAGTTGCAGCTTCCGCATAGCCAGCCTGCAGCTAGCAACAGCGGTCGCTTTGGCGATTTTGCTGCCTTGAGGGGTAGATTGTACATTTGATCCCTGCCAAGAAGAAACCCGGCACCGCGTTTTGCCTGAGGCCACCAGATGACCAATGTCCGAGATCAAGACATTCAGACGTTCTATGATTTGTTGGGCATTCTCACCGACAAACATCCGCCTCGCCTGTTAAAGGATGCTTCTGGTAAAGACCCTTGGCCAAGCCGGGGTGTCTATTTCCTGTTTGAAGACGGTGAAACCCGCTCCAATGGATCACCAAGGGTCGTACGGATCGGCACCCACGGACTTGTTGAAAGATCCTCATCAACCCTTTGGGGAAGGCTTGCCCAGCACCGGGGAACCATTTCTCCAAAAGGCGGAAACCATCGCGGCTCGATATTTCGTGACTTGGTTGGCGCGGCTCTTGCAGCCCGAAGCGGACTGAGCATAGCCACCTGGGGAAAGAAGCCTGGATCGGATGCAGAGTTCCGGAGGGCTGAACATACTCATGAGATGGCCGTTAGTGACTACATCGGTGCTATGCGGGTGGTTTGGGTCAATATTCCCGACGAACCAGGGCCGTCATCCCTGAGGGGGATAGTTGAGCGCAATGCAATCGCCTTGCTTTCTAATTGGGAGAGAGCACCTGAAGATTCCCCGTCGAGCCAATGGTTGGGAAAGTTCAGTGACAGGGAGAGGGTTCGCAAATCTGGCTTGTGGAACAACAATCACGTCACAGAAACCTATGACGGGCAGTTTCTGAAGATATTCGAAAGCGTGATCGAGGGGAAACCTGCGCAGCCTTTCGTTCGCAAGCCATCGCCTGCGCCCCCAATTTATGTAATGCAATGCGCCAAGTCCAAGAAAACTGACGGCTGGTTTCGCGACCAGAACAATCGAAAAGTGAGCTTTGTCGCAAGGCCTGAACTTGCCCCGCCTGAGGACGGTGTTCGATTTGTTCATCCAGATTCAGTCGACGAGCACAGTGTGGCGTGGCGCAAGCGGGTTTTTGACTACAACCTCACCTTTGCGGAAACGGGTCAAAATCCCTTGGGGCTCTACCCTGCCGCTCGCCTCTACCAAAATGAATGCTATGGAGCACTCGCTGCATCTGTTCCCTCTGGTCGTCTTTACATTCTTTCGGCTGGATGGGGCCTGGTACGGTCAGATTATCTGCTGCCCAACTATGACGTTTCGTTCAGCGCCGCTCCGGGCGTTCCGCCACACGCTAGGCGTCGCCCGAGCGATGAGTGGCGAGATTTCAACATGCTCGATCCAATGACTACAGCACCGGTGATCTTCATTGGCGGGCAAACCTATTTTCGGCCGTTCGCAAATTTGACCCGCAACTATCAGGGTATGCGAACGGCATACTACAACGTCGCTCAAATGCCGATGTTATCGGGGATCGAGTGGCGACGTTTCGATACTTCCGCACGAACGAATTGGCACTACCGCCTAGCGAGGATGCTCGCCTCTGGTGGCACGCCGGACGAGGAAGGCCTTGGACTCGAGGTACCGGCTCCGGCACGTGTTCCAATATCAGATCAGTCATTGGGCCGGGCCAAACGCACTGGCAAGCACGGCAAATACAGTGAGCTATTTAATCGTCTAACGTCGGTCCCAAACGGTGAGCTTTCGATCACTTTAACCTTTGCCGAAATCGAAGAGCTCATCGGAACGCAATTGCCCGCCTCTGCTCGCACTCATGTTGCCGTCTGGTGGGCTAACGGTGGCCATGTGCAAGCAAGCGCATGGATTGACGCTGGTTTTCGAAAGAAAGCGCATCAGATTTCTTCCGCCAACGAGAAGAGTTGGATCCGTTTTGAACGCATTAAGTGACAAACCCAGGAGCAACTTTAGTGCCAGCCCAAAAGAGAGGCGATGCTTGGTCGTTGTCAGGGAAAAGGTTCCTTTATCTGTCGGAAAAAAACTGGTGAGTTGCCGAAGGAAGATTAGTCCAATTCATGTTA
>JBATMT010000494.1:0-6209 GCA_049289975.1 Paracoccaceae bacterium
GAAATCACCCGTTTCCCTCGCTGTGATCCTTTCATGCGCCAGCAGCAATTCAAAATACTCCAGATCTTCAACTGGGGCTTTTGAGCGTTCACGCTTAGCCAATTCTATCAGATCAAGCCCAAGAAGAGCCGCTGAGGCAATGAAGACGCTCTCTTCGCGATGCTGTTGGCTCCGAGCGAGTTGCAGGTACTCTGGGCTATTATCGAGGAATCGTCCGGTCTTGATGAGTTTTGAAAGTGCCAGCGAGGTATTCAGGTCATCCGAGAGTGCGTCCAGAACTTGAGGGTCGGCTTCAATATCCGGGACCGGCTCGTCCAGAAGATCATGCCGGACCGAAAGCATCGTTACCCAGCGAGCGATCTCGTTACGCACCTGCCGTGCCTTCTCATCGGTCCAATCCATCGGCTTGGAGTAATGCGTCTGGAGGTAGACAAAACGGATAACTTCTCCGGGGACTTTCCAGCCACCCGACCAGTTGCCATCCAGCAAATCCCTAACCGTGAAGAAGTTCCCCAGGCTTTTCGACATCTTCTTGCCTTCGACCTGAAGCATCTCGTTGTGCATCCAGACGCGGGCGAAGTCGGCGTGGGGGTGGGCGCAGGCGCTTTGGGCGATCTCGTTTTCATGGTGGGGGAATTGCAGGTCAATCCCGCCGCCGTGGATGTCGAAGCTTTCGCCCAGTAGCTCGTGGCTCATGGCAGAGCATTCTATGTGCCAACCGGGGCGGCCCCTGCCCCATGGGCTGTCCCATCCTGGCAGATCGGCGTCCGAGGGTTTCCACAGGACGAAATCCATCGGGTCTTCCTTGAAGGGCGCGACCTCGACCCGAGCGCCTGCGATCATGTCGTCGATGGAGCGGCCCGAGAGCTTGCCGTAGCCCTCATATGAGCGGACGCGGAAAAGGACATGACCCTCTTTCTCGTAGGCATTACCCGAGGCGATCAGCCCTTCGATCATGCCGATCATCTGACCAATGAAGTCAGTCGCGCGTGGCTCGATCGAGGGCCTCAGCGCGCCAAGCGCGTCCATGTCCGCGTGATACCAGCCGATGGTTTCTTCGGTACGCTCACGGATGAGTTCTTCCAGCGTACGCAGGTCGCCAAGCCCTTTGCGGCGCTGGGCCTCGGCGTTGATCTTGTCATCGACGTCGGTGAAATTGCGGACATAGGTGACATGATCTTCGCCATAGACATGGCGCAGAAGCCGGAACAGCACGTCGAACACGATCACGGGGCGGGCGTTACCGATATGGGCGCGGTCATAGACGGTGGGGCCGCAGACATACATGCGGACGTTTTGCGGGTCGATCGGCGCGAAAGGTTCCTTCTTCCGCGTCTTGGTATTGTGAAGCCGGATCTCGACCATTTAGTTCCCCGTCAAAAGCGCCGCAAACGGATGTATTCCTGCCTTGGGCGGGCTTACCTTGTTCGCATGGACTTGGAAACAGAGGAACGGCCCGCCTGACGATGTCAGCCGGTAATGCAGCAAATGCAGATGGTGCCGTTCATTTTCATGGCCGAAGGGCTAGCACGCGGGCAGCCCTCCGGGCAAGGGCTATGTCGGATCAGTCGTAGGAGACGACCTCATATTCGATCCCGTCGCGGTCATGGAAATAGAAGCGGCGGCCGGGCTCGTAGCTTGCGTGGGAGTGCGGCTCCAGGCCTTCGGCAATAACGGCGACCTCGGTGGCGTTCAGGTCGTCGACGGTAACGGCAAGATGGTTCAGACCGCCCGTCTCGCTGTAACTGTCGCCACGGTGCGCCTGCTTGCGGTCGGGGCGGCCAGAATAGAGTGCAACATACTGGGTGTCGGTGCCGACGTGGATGCTGGTGCCGTTGTGGATCGAGCCGCCCTTCCATCGCTGCTTCCAGCCGAAGAGGCGTCCGTAGAGTTCTGCCGTGGCCTCAGGGTTCGAGACGGTGATGTTCACATGTTCAAGACGCGCAGACATGATCTGACCTTTCCTTTGAATCAGTTGCGTTCTTTTGTTAATTTCTCAAGTGCACTTGAGATCAAGCGATATTTATCGAAGGAAATCATGGACCGGACCGGACTGACGATAGGAGAGTTGGCGGAACGCACTGGACTGGCGCCATCGGCCATTCGGCACTACGAGACATTGGGGATCGTGACGCCCTTCCGCAACGCTGGCGGGCATCGGCGCTATGGGAGGGCAGACCTGCGCAAGCTGTCGTTCGTGATGATTGCACAGGGGCTCGGGTTTCCGTTGGCGCGGCTGGCGGGATACCTGCGCGAATTGCCCGAGGGGCGACCGCCTGCTCAGGAAGATTGGGCGCGGATCGCCGAAGGGTTCCGCGCAGATATCCGCGCACGTATCGACAGCTTGACACTTTTGTCTGACAAGCTCGATGGGTGTATTGGCTGTGGGTGCCTGTCACTGGACCGTTGCGCGCTTTACAACCCCAAGGACCGTGCGCGGCGCAACGGACCAGGGCCTCGGTGGCTGTTGGGCGAAGAGCACAATGACCGGAAGGCTTGATGACGACCGCCTTGTGGCGCAGACTTGGGCTCATGAGCCGCGTGTTGATCAACCAGATTTGTGCGACCCTTCCGGGGGCCGAGGTATCGGACCCTTGGGGCGGTGGGCATGATGCGTGGAAGGTGGGCGGCAAGATGTTCGCCTGTATCGGTGCAATCATGCCCGGCGTGTCGGTCAAGACGGACGGGGTTGAGACAGCCGAAATGCTGATCGATGCGGGCATTGCGGTCAGGGCGCCGTATTTCCACCATTCGTGGGTAAACCTGCCCTTTGAAACGGACGAGGCGGAGCTTTCGCACCGCCTGCGTCAATCCTATCGTCTGGTCAGAGGCGCGCTGACGAAAAAGCAGCAGGCCGCCCTGCCCGCCTTCGACTGACGCTCAGTTCCCGGCGCGCACAAAGGTCATGCGTGGGTCAGGTCCGGTACCGAGCCAACCCGCGATGGTCGATGCCACGTGGGCTTTGATCTGCGACCGCTGGCTTTGCCCTGCGGCGCGGGCCTGCGCCATGGTCGCACCGCTCATCGCCGGGAAGGCCGCGTCGATGAATTCAGGAGAGGTCAGAGCCTCGCCAGTGCGGGCATCGAACACCTGAGCCGTGAAGTCGATGTTGTGGACACCGACATCAAAGCTGATCGACTCCGCCTCGAATGTCATTGCGTGGAAGCGCGACATGGTCACGGCCAGCGTGACAGCGCGCGGACCATGCAGGCCGCTGGCGCCTTTCTTGATGGCGTCTTCCATGATTGCCTGGACCTGGGCATAGCGGTCGCCCTTTGCATCCTCGCGCCAGACGATATCGGCTTTCGGTTCATAGGTGTGCTCCTCGGAGACCGAGAGCGTGCGTGGTACGGTGACGTCCACTTTCACTACATGCCAGTTGCGCGACACGTTGGCGGAAATGGGCGCCGAATAAAAAGTGCGAAAGGTTCCAACGCCCACACAGCCCGACAGGGTGGCGACTGCGGCAGACAAAATGACCATTCGGCGTGATAGTGCCATTACGAAACTCCTGCGCGCCTGCCCTGTTCGGATCGTGCGAATCGAGCCCGGCGACGTTTACAAAACGTATGAAGTTCGGCCCGCTTACACTAGGGTCGCCCCAAAATCGCGGGGAAAAATGAGCGGTCCGCGCTAAAGGCGGTTGAACAGGGCAGTTTTTGGCGGGTTGCGCGCCTTTCGCAACAGTTTGTCTAAGCGACGGGCGTTACAACAAAATCTGTGCGCAACCGTGCGCACATCACCATAAGCGGGAACGCGAAAACACCGCTCGCCAATAGGTCGCAAGCCGTACAACAGGACGAGACATGAATCACGATGACCTTCGCATCTGGTCGAAACGGGCCGCAGACTGGGCGCACAGCTATCATGACGGACTGCGGGCCAAGCCGGTCCGGCCTGCGACCGTGCCCGGCGCAACGGCAGCCAAGTTGCCTGAACATCCTCCCGAAGCGCCCGAACCCTTGGAAACGATCTTCGCCGATTTCGAGCGCATCGTGCCCGGCGCGATGACGCATTGGCAGCACCCGCGTTTCTTTGCCTACTTCCCGGCAAATGCGTCGCCTGCGTCGATGCTGGCTGAACAACTCGCCAATGCCATGGCCGCACAGGCGATGCTGTGGCAGACCGCACCCGCAGCGACGGAAATCGAGCAGGTGATGATGCGTTGGCTAGCCGAGGCAGTGGGGCTGCCCGCAGAGACGACCGGCACGATTCATGACAGCGCAACAACCGCCACGCTTGCCGCCGTGCTGACCATGCGCGAGCGGGCACTTGACTGGGTCGGGTTGAACGATGGTCTGTCAGGCGCACCGCCGCTACGTCTATATGCCAGCGCCCAGACCCATTCCTCCATCGACAAGGCGGCACGTGTCGCAGGCATAGGTCAGTCGAATCTGGTGAAGGTGCCGACGCTTGCAGATCATGCGATGGACCCCGCCGCGCTTGATCGGTTGATCTCGGCCGACAAAGGCGCTGGCTATCTGCCCGTCGGTGTCGTGCTGTGCGCCGGTGGTACCTCGATCGGTGCGTTCGACCGGATTGCCGAGACGTTGTCGGTGGCAAAAGAACACGGACTTTACACCCATGTGGACGCAGCTTGGGCCGGAAGTGCGATGATCTGCCCAGAGTTTCGCCAGCTTTGGGACGGTGTCGAAGGCGCCGACAGTATCGTTTTCAACCCACACAAATGGCTGGGCGTGCAGTTTGACTGCGCCGTGCAGTTCCTCAAGGACGCTGACCCGCAGATCAGAACGCTGGGATTGCGGCCCGAATATCTCAAAACCCAAGGTCAAGACGAGATCGTCAATTTCAACGAATGGACCCTGCCCCTTGGCCGCCGGTTCCGCGCCCTGAAGCTGTGGTTCGTGCTGCGTGCCTATGGTCTTGA
Organism: Paracoccaceae bacterium; assembly: GCA_049289975.1. Lineage (GTDB taxonomy): Bacteria > Pseudomonadota > Alphaproteobacteria > Rhodobacterales > Rhodobacteraceae > TMP-24. The sequence goes on from JBATMT010000494.1 coordinate 4,889, forward strand.
GGGCCTGCGCGAGCGCATCCGCAATCACGTCCATTGGGCGGACGAGGCTCGGTTGGCTTTGGCGGAGATTCCCGGCATCGAGATCACTACACCCGCATCCCTATCGCTGTTCAGCTTTGCGCTGGCTGCTGGCGATACCGCAACCGAACGCCTGTTGGCACTGATCAACGATGATGGCCGCATCTACCTTACACAGACCCGCCACGCGGGTCGCTTTGTGATCCGCGTTCAGGTCGGGCAGTTTGACTGCACACGGGAAGATGTGATGATGATCCCAAACGTCGTGCACGAATTGATGGAGCGTCTGTGATGGGTTTTGTGCTCAGGGTATTGGTCTTTGTGGCGCTTCTCTTTCCGTCGCTGCTTCGGGCCGAGGAGTACCCGTCGCACCCCGATCTGTTTGTAAACGACATGGCAGGGTTGATTGCGCCTGATGCGCTTGGGCGGATTCGCTCTGAGCTTGAAAAGCTGAAGGCGGAGACCGGCGTGGAGATGACGGTCCTGACCATCAATTCGCGCCATGAATTTAATGCCAGCGGTTCGATCGAATCTTATGCGACCGCGCTTTTCAACAACTGGGGTATTGGGCGGCGGGCTTACAATGATGGCATCTTGGTACTGATCGCGCGGCAGGACCGCGAAATGCGCATCGAACTGGGGAAAGGTTTCAATCAGGGCTATGACATTATCGCGCAAGACGTGATCAACCGGTCATTCCTGCCGTCGTTTCGTGCCGACAATTACAGCGTCGGCATTGAAACCGGAGTGATGGCGACCATCGAGCGGATTGCGCGTCCGCGCGCCGCTGGGCTGCCGCCGCCCGCAGTTTCGGTGCCGAGGAAGAATTTGTTTGATATGATTTTTCCGTGGCTGTTCGGTTTGGCCGCCGCAGGGATCGTGATCGCGAATATTGCAGGCAGAGCGCTGGGTGATTGGTCCTATCGCTTCCGCAGTTGTCCGCAGTGTGGTCAACGAGGACTGCACCGCGATCACATCTTGCAATCGGGTGGTGATCCCCTGCCACCTGAAACTGTTCCGGGATCATCCGACTCCGGATCCGGAATGACGATAGGTCTGGTTGTTACCACCTGTGGCCACTGTGGCTACCGCGACGAAGCGCCGTGGCGGCGCATGCCCTCGGTGCAGTCGAGCAGCAGCGGTGACTTTGGCGGCGGCAGTTCGTCGGGCGGCGGCGCGTCGGGACGCTGGTAGATGAAAACGAAGCGGGCGGAGCCAAAGCCCCGCCCGCCTTCCGTGGGTGGTTCGTCTTAGAAACGGAAGCCTACGTTCACCGCAGCTGTCGTGGCTTTCAGATCAACGC
>JBATMT010000495.1:0-6322 GCA_049289975.1 Paracoccaceae bacterium
CGGTGAAGGCGGACGCGATGCGCTTGCCGCCAGAGGTGAGGACAAAGCCCGCGCCAATCTCGGTGGCGGCTTCGGTGACGATGGTGACCGACGCTTTGGCCAGATGGTTCAGCAGCGCCGCGCGGGCGCCACGGCCCACGGCCTCCAGCGGTCTGCTGGCCTCGATCAGCGTCACGGTGGCGGCGGGGCCAAGCCGGTGGCGGGCGGCCAGTGCGAGTTCAACCCCGGCGAGGCCGCCACCGATGACAGCGACGTCGGCCTTGACCTTGCCCGCCTCTGTGGTGCGGGCAAAAGACTCCCAACAGTCGGCAAAGCCGTCCAGCGGTTTTGCCGGGACGGCATGGGTGGTGAAACCGGGAAGGGCGGGCATGTCGGAGGTGATGCCCACGTCGATGGACAGGATGTCATAGGCAATGGGGGCGCGGCCTGTGACCAGAACGCGAGCGGTTTCGCGGTCGATTCCTTCGGCGCGGGCAAGCACCAGCCGGGCGCCCGCGATCCGCGCCAGTTTCACCAGATCGATCTCGAGCGCCTTGCGCGAATAGTGACCGGCGATATGGCCGGGCAGCATCCCGGAATAGGCGGTGGTCGGGTCGGGGCTGATGAGTGTCAGCCGCACGCCGGGCAGGGGCCGCATCGCCCACATGCGCAGGACCAGCGCATGGGCGTGCCCGCCGCCGACGAGGACGAGATCTTTGGTGAAGGGCGGCGGCATCATCTGCATTTGCGGGGTCCTTTGTGTTGTCCTATCGCGTGCCGCAGCCGTTGGCGAGTGGCGGGGCGGCTTGGAAAGTGCACAGGGTTGCGGATAAAGAGGACAGAACAGCAAGAGGACGGCGGGACATGCAGCGGATCTATGTGACGGGTGCGGCGGGCTTCATCGGGTATCACCTGTCGGCGCTTCTGTTGGACGAGGGTTACAAGGTCCACGGGTTCGACGGGATGACGCCCTACTATGATCCGGCGCTGAAACAGGCGCGGCTGGCGCTTCTGGCGGGGCGAAACGGTTTCACCTTTACCGAGGCGATGCTTGAAGAGCCGGGGCGGATTGCTGCGGACATGGCGGCCTTCAAGCCAGACGTGGTGATCCATCTGGCGGCTCAGGCGGGCGTCCGCTACAGCCTTGAGGCTCCGCGCAGTTACCTTACCTCGAACATCGAAGGTACGTTCAACGTGATGGAGGCGGCACGGGATTGCGGGGTGAAGCATCTTTTGCTGGCCTCGACATCGTCGGTCTTTGGTGCCAACACCGAGATGCCCTACCGCGAGACGGACAAGGCGGACACGCAGGTATCGCTTTATGCCGCGACGAAGAAAGCCACGGAAAGCCTGAGCCATTCCTGGGCGCATCTGTACAACCTGCCCACCACCTGTTTTCGGTTTTTCACGGTCTATGGCCCGTGGGGGCGGCCCGACATGGCACCATTCAAGTTCACCAAGGCGATTTTGGCGGGGGACACGATCGACGTCTATGGTCAGGGCCAGATGTTCCGCGATTTTACCTATGTCACCGATCTGGTGCGCGCCATCGTGCTGTTGGTCGGTGCGGCACCCGTGCGACCGGCTGATCCGGCGGACATTCCTGCGGGCGACAGCCTGTCGCCGGTGGCCCCGTGGCGCGTCGTGAACATCGGCAACGGCGACAAGGTGGCGCTGGGCGATTTCATCGCGGCGATCGAGACCGCAACCGGCAAGGCGGCCAAGAAGAACTTCATGGGCATGCAGAAGGGCGATGTGGTGGCGACGTGGGCCGACAGCAACCTGTTGCAGCGCTTGACGGGTTATCGCCCGGAAACCAACATCCGCGATGGCATGGCGAATTTTGTGCACTGGTACCGCGACTATTACCGGCTTTGAGAGGGCAAGCCCTCTTGACGGGGCGGGGAGCCTGTCATACCACCGCCGCCGATGTGGCTAGGTAGCTCAGCTGGTTAGAGCGCGCGACTCATAATCGCGAGGTCGGGGGTTCGAGTCCCCCCCTCGCCACCACATCTCTGTCCAAAATCGTTTAATGACATCCAGAAAGCCTTGGTTTATAAGGGTTTTACGCAAAACCTTTGTCCGATGCTGTCCGGGGTGATCCAGTACGATACCCCCAGTTTGGGGGTACTTCCGGGGGTATCGGCAAAACTAGTAAAAAGGCGATACCCCCAGCCATGCCTCTGAGCGATGCCGCGATTCGAAACCTGAAACCGCGCGAGAAACCCTACAAGGTCTCGGACTTTGACGGCCTATTTCTCTTGGTCAAACCAACCGGGTCGCGGCTGTGGCATTTCAAGTATCGGCTGGATGGCAAGGAGAAGCTTCTGTCGATCGGCCCCTATCCCGAGATCAGTCTGGCCGAGGCGCGTGTCGCACGTGATGTCGCGAGGGCATTGGTTGCGAAGAGTCAGGATCCGAGCGCGGCGAAGCAGGACCATAAGCGGGAAGAGCGCGAGAGGAGAGGGCTGACCTTCGAAACGCAGGCGCAGGCATACTTTGAAAAGACCCAGAAGGAAGGCCGCGCGGAATCGACGCTGGACAAGACCCAATGGCTTCTGGACATGGCGGTCGCTGATTTTGGGCGAAAGCCAATGTCGGAAATCACGTCGCCGATGGTTCTGCGCTGCCTGCGCAAGGTCGAAGCCAAAGGCAATTACGAGACGGCAAAGCGGCTGCGCGCAAAGATCAGCGCGGTCTTTCGTTATGCTGTCGCTACTGGCTCTGCCACGACCGATCCAACCTATGCGCTGAAAGACGCCTTGATCCGGCCGAAACCGAAGCCGCGCGCGGCGATTACGGACCCAAAGGCGCTGGGCGCTTTGATGCGTGCGATTGACGGATTTCACGGACAGGCTGTCACGCGGATCGCTCTGCAACTCTTGGCGTTGCTGACGCCGCGTCCGGGCGAGTTGCGAAACGCCAAGTGGGAGGAAATCGACTTTGAAGCCGCGGTTTGGTCGATCCCGGCCGAGCGTATGAAAATGAGACGGCCGCACCGCGTGCCGCTGTCTGCACAGGCTTTGAAGTTACTTGGTGAACTTAAGGCCCTGACTGGGGCGACCGAGTACCTTCTGCCGTCGTTGATTTCGACTAAGCGAGTCATGAGTGAGAACACGCTGAACACAGCTTTGCGCAGGATTGGATTTGGGAAGGATGAGATGACGTCCCATGGTTTCCGCGCTTCGTTCTCGACCTTGGCCAATGAAAGTGGGCTTTGGAATCCGGACGCTATCGAGCGGGCGCTGGCGCACTTGGAGACCAATGAGGTTCGCCGGGCCTATGCGCGGGGGGAACATTGGGACGAGCGGGTGAGGATGGCAGAGTGGTGGGCTGGATTCTTGGATGAGCTAAGGGCAGGATAAGGATTGGCGTTGGAGTGGGGCCAAGAATGACAGAGCTTTCACCGGAAGATCGCGCAGCAATTGTGCAAGAGGCGTTGCGATTCAAGTTTGGCCGCCTTCTCGAATGGGCTCGCCCGACCATACTTCACCCATTCGGGCCGAATAACCTGTTGGTGGTCGATGAGTATGAGACTCGTCTCGAATATACGAAGAAAGTTGTGGTTGACGCGTTGTCCGAGTGGGCGGACGAAAAACTTTTAAAGTTAAGTGGTTCCCTAAAGGAAAGGAGGCGGCTTGCGGACGAAGAATGGAATGCCCTTGGCAATCCAGCCATCCAAGAACTCTTCAGCCTGCAGCCGGGCCCATTAGCGTACGGTTTTGGTCACCCGTCATTAAAGGCGGACTTCGAGTACTGGGGCAAGATGCCGAAGCTGACGATATACGAAACCGTGGCACTTTCTGTGGGTGCTGACCCTGCCGCTTTTCCGGCAGAACGCTTCACCAATATAAGTGCCATGAAGTCTCAGGGTTCTGACCTATGGGCCGCCTTGGTGTTTATCTCGAAACAGTTTGAACTCTTCCGGCGTCACTTCACGCCTACCGGCTCGGGCTTCTTCTCTGAGACGCCTGACCAACTTAAGGCCTGGATCGACAAGTTTGAGCTGGTGGTTCATCCCGAATTTTACGCGGAACTTTCCAAGCGGTCTCCGGAAACTAAGGTGGCCGTCCCGTCAGTCGCGCCACCCAACTTGAACCGCCAGGAGCGCGAAACGCTTTTGAAGCTGATCGCGGCCATGGCCTGCGAGCAATACAACTTCGATCCGAGCAAGGGACGAAACGACGCCACAAGCCGCATTCTGGAAGATATCGACTTGGTTGGGTTGTCGATGGATGTAAAGACCATCCGTAAGTGGCTGAACGAGGCGGCAAAACTGGTAGACTCGAGCTACTGGACAAAGTCCGGCTAACGGGATTCCTGCGGGAAAGTCGGGCGTTCCCCCACTTCCCTGATCGGACGTCCCAAGATTTGCCTGAACGCAAGAGCACGCAGGCACACACAAATGAACAAACCCCTGTTTCCCGAAACCGGCCTAGTCAGGCTGGCACAAATCCTAGCCCCGCGCGGCCCAATCCCTGTTTCCAAATCGACGTGGTGGCAGGGGGTCAGGGATGGGCGCTTCCCAAAGCCCCAGAAGTTGGGGCCGCGTACCACCGTCTGGCGCGCAGAAGACATCCGGGCGCTGTTCGAAGGGCGTGCTGATGGCTAAGCGGCCCAACGGCAGGGCGATCAAGGCAGTTCGGTCTTACACAGTAGCGGAGGCTGCTTCCGCGCTTGGCGTCACGGTGGGGACTGTGCGCACCTGGATAAGAAACGGGTTGCCCGTTCTCAATGCCAAACGCCCGACGCTGATCCTTGGCGCTGTCCTGCGCGACTACATTGACCGGAAGCGAATGAAGCACAAAATCGCCTTGGCCCCGGATCAGCTCTACTGCCTGATCTGCAAACAGCCCCGAACGCCCTATGGCCTGATGCTCGACTATATCCCGCACAGCAACAGGACCGGGCGGCTAACGGGACTTTGCGAAGTCTGCGGAGGCACCTGCAATATGATCGCCAGTCGGGCCAGCCTGAGCCGTTTGGGCACAATCTTCGATGTCGCGATCAGAGACGCAAACGCGGCCTAGCGGATACTCCGAACCCTCTCTGGAATCAGCACTTCGAAAGGCAACCCGATGACCCGTAAAATCAACGAAGACAACGAACGGATAAAGCGCGACTACTTGACCTTTTTGCGTGAGGCAAATCGTTGCGACCAGACTACGGTGGACAAGGCCGCCGTAGCCATCCTTAGTTTTGAGGCCAGCACAGGCTACAAGTCCTTCAAGAGGTTCCATCTCGCACAGGCGACGGCCTTCAAGCGCAAGTTGGACAGCGAACCCAGCAAGTCCACGGGAAGGCCCCTGTCCAAGGCGACGATCAGTGGCACTCTGCGCGCCGTTAAGGGTTTCATTCATTGGTTGGCCGGACAACCGGGATACCGGTCGAAAATCAGCTATTCGGATGCGGAATACTTCAACCAGAATGCCAAAGACGCCCGCATCGCCCATACTGAGCGGGACACGCCCTACCCGTCGATGGAACAATGCCGCCACGCCTTTGCAACGATGGCGGCCGGGACCGACATTGAATGGCGTGACAAGGCGATGTTCGCGTTTCTGATGTTGACCGGCGCGCGGGATGGCGCGATTGCATCGCTGCGGCTGAAGCGGATCGACCTCGTTGAAGGCTGCGTCTATCAGGACGCGCGCGACGTTAAGACGAAGGGGGCAAAGACGTTCACGACCTGGTTCTTGCCGGTCGATCCGACTTATCGCAAATGCTTCGATGCTTGGGTTAGGCATCTACGTGAGGAAAGGCTCTTCGGTGGCGAGGACGCCTTGTTCCCGAAACGCTTGATGGGTCTGCGTGACGGTAGCTTCGCTTCTATTGGCCTGTCCCGCGACTGCTACGGCAATGCTGGTCAGGTACGGGATGTGATCAAGGGGGCGTTTGTCGCGGCGGGCCTGCCCGCCTTCGCACCGCACAGTTTCCGCAAGACCCTCACGGTCTGGGCGGACAGGTATTATCCGACGCGCGAGGGCTTCAAGGCGTTTTCGCAGAATATCGCGCACGACAGCGTTGTGACGACGGTCGGGTCATATCTGCCGGTTTCGCGGGAAAGGCAGGCGGAACTTATCAGAGGGCGGTAGCGAACGGCGCAAATGGTCCGAGGTGGTTTCTCAGGCTCATAACCTGAAGGTCGCAGGTCACGGACAGGGCATGCTTCGCTTTAGATGTTTCCTGAATTAGCATTGGCAATACTCGAAGCGCAAATCTGCCCCTGATTCACCGCTCTTAGAAACGCCCAATGATATTGGGGGTACTTTTGGGGGTATCGTGAAAACCACATTCTATTGTTCGTTTTTGAAACAGTAGCTTGCCTCCATAATATGAGTCC
>JBATMT010000496.1:0-1995 GCA_049289975.1 Paracoccaceae bacterium
GTGCGGGAGTGGACCAGTTGGGTCAGGCGCGCAATGACGGCGCTTGGTACGGTTCGGAGTCGGGGTGAACCCCGACCTGCAGGGTGTCATCCTTGCGAAAGCGGGGATCGGGTGGTGAGGGTGACTTGCGAGACCCCCGCTTTCGCGGGGGTGACAGGGGGGGCGGATCGCAAGTGGGAAGTCCGGAAAGATCGATCAGCGTGCACTGAAGCAATGCGCAATCCGACCTAGGCTTGCCCCCTCACACCAACCGCTCCACTCCCTTCGCCGCCCTGACGAAATCGGCGAACAGGGGATGCGGGGCGAAGGGTTTTGACTTCAGTTCGGGGTGGAATTGCACGCCGATGAACCACGGGTGGTCTTTCACTTCGACGATCTCGGGCAGGCGGCCGTCAGGGCTCAGGCCGGAGAAGATCAGGCCGCATTTTTCAAGGCGTTCGCGGTACTTGATGTCGACCTCGTAGCGGTGGCGGTGGCGTTCCTCGATGGTGGTGCCGCCGTAGACGTCGGCGACTTTCGAGCCGGGGGCCAAAACGGCAGTGTAGGCACCAAGGCGCATGGTGCCGCCCTTGTCGTCGCCAAGTTTGCGGGCGACGGTGTGGTTGCCCTGCACCCATTCCTTGAGGTGGTAAACCACTGGTTCAAAACGTTTTTCGCCCTTCTCGTGGTCGAACTCCTCGGAGCCGGCACGGGCGACTCCGGCGAGGTTGCGGGCGGCCTCGATCACCGCCATCTGCATTCCCAGACAGATGCCAAGGTAGGGCACGCCCTTTTCGCGGGCGAACTGGGCGGCCCTGATCTTGCCCTCGGTGCCACGTTCGCCGAAACCGCCGGGGACGAGGATGGCGTGGAAATCCTCGAGCCAGGGAGCCGGATCCTCGCGCTCGAAGATCTCGGCGTCGATCCATTCGGCCTTGACGCGGACACGGTTGGCCATGCCACCGTGGGTCAGCGCCTCGGCGATGGATTTGTAGGCGTCTTCAAGTTGGGTGTATTTGCCGACGATGGCGACGCGCACCTCGCCCTCGGCGTTTTCGAGCCTGTCCATCACGTCGGTCCAGCGGCTCATGTCGGGTTTGGGCGCGGGGCTGATCTGGAAGGCGTCGAGCACGGCGCGGTCGAGTCCGGCGCGGTGGTAGGCAAGCGGCGCCTCGTAAATGGTCTTGAGGTCGTAGGCGGGGATAACCGCGTCCTGACGGACGTTGCAGAAGAGGGCGATCTTTTCGCGTTCGCGGTCGGGGATCGGGTGCTCGGACCGGCAGACGAGGACATCAGGGGCAAGGCCGATGCTCTGCAGTTCCTTGACCGAGTGCTGAGTGGGTTTGGTCTTCAGTTCGCCTGACGCGGCAAGATAGGGCAGGAGCGTCAGGTGCATCAGGATCGACTGGCCGCGCGGGCGTTCGTGGATGAACTGGCGGATGGCCTCGAAGAACGGCAGCCCCTCGATATCGCCGACGGTGCCGCCGATTTCGCACAGCATGAAGTCGACCTCGTCTTCGCCGATGCGGAGGAAGTCCTTGATTTCATTGGTAACGTGGGGGATGACCTGGATGGTTTTGCCAAGATAGTCGCCGCGACGTTCCTTTTCCAGCACGTTCGAGTAGATGCGGCCGGAAGAGACTGAGTCCGTCTTGCGGGCCGAAACGCCGGTGAAGCGTTCGTAGTGGCCCAGGTCGAGATCGGTTTCGGCGCCATCGTCGGTCACGAACACCTCGCCATGCTCGAAGGGTGACATGGTGCCAGGGTCGACGTTGAGATAGGGGTCCAGCTTGCGGAGGCGGACGGAAAATCCGCGGGCTTGCAGGAGCGCGCCGAGTGCCGCCGATGCGAGGCCCTTGCCGAGCGAGGACACGACACCGCCGGTGATGAAAACGTAACGCGCCATGGTCTGGACTGCCCCCGTGAGAAAACTGTTTTTCTGTGCCGACGCCCCAACGGAACGCAGCATCACGGGATTTGACTCCTAACAGATTCGCCCCGCACCCGCAACGGGAC
>JBATMT010000497.1:0-3456 GCA_049289975.1 Paracoccaceae bacterium
GGACAGGTTGTCGCTGGTGGTCAGAGGTGCAGACACTGATCGCCATGATCTTTCGGCCCAATCGGCGGGCCTGCTGGCAATATCGGTGGGCCTGTCCCGGCAGTATCGCGATGACCTAGCGCAGCTCGAGGCCGGAATGGCTGTCTATGACGCACTCTACCGTTGGGCGCGCGATGGCTTTGACGAGGGCCATGACTGGCCCGCCGCGAGACGGACATGACGGTAGCAGGGCTTTCGCGACCCGAACCGCAGTGGCCGGAGTTGTGGCACTGTTTCGGGCGCATCGGGGTGTTGTCGTTCGGTGGTCCGGCGGCGCAGATCGCCCTGATGCATCGTGACCTTGTGGACAACCGGAAATGGCTGACCGAGCAGGAGTATTTGCGTGCGCTGTCGCTGTGCATGTTGCTGCCCGGACCCGAGGCGATGCAGCTGGCGACCTATGCAGGATGGCGGCTCAGGGGCATGGCGGGAGGTTTGCTGGCAGGCTGTCTCTTTGTTCTGCCAGGCGCGCTTGTCATTCTTTCGCTGGCTGCGGCCTATGCCGTGTACGGACAATTGCCTTTGGTCAGTGCGCTGTTTTTCGGGGTGAAGGCCTGTGTCTCCGTAATCGTTATAGAGGCCCTGCTACGGGTGGCGAAACGGGCTTTGAAGGGAAATGTTCACCGTCTGATAGCCGTTTTGGCATTCGTTGCGCTGTTCGTCTTTGGGTTGCCGTTCCCGCTGATCATCGCTTTGGCTGGCCTTGCCGGGGCGCTGTTGCTGACCACGCCACGGGCCGATGCCATAAGCCACCCCGGTCACGGACATCTGCTGCCGGTCTTTGCCGTGGGTCTGGGTCTGTGGGGGCTCCCGTTGGCTTGGCTCTGGTTTACCGGACGGCAATTTCTTTGGGAGATCGGACTGTTCTTCTCGAAGCTTGCAATGGTCACGTTTGGCGGGGCCTATGCCGTGCTTGCCTACATGACCCAAGAGGTCGTTCAGGATCATGGCTGGCTGACGACGCCGCAAATGATGGATGCGCTTGGCTTGGCCGAAACGACGCCCGGCCCGTTGATTCTGGTCACGGAGTTCGTGGCCTTTGTGGCGGGCTACCGGGTCGAGGGCGCGGGCGTCGCCATTGCCGCAGCAGCCCTGACCATTTGGGTCACATTCGTTCCGTGCTTCCTGTGGATCTTTGCATTCGCCCCCTACGTTGAATGGATAGCCACACGCCCGCGCCTTCAAGGCGCACTTTCTGGCATCACCGCTGCAGTCGTGGGCGTGATCGGCAACCTTGCGCTATGGTTCGCAGTCCATGTGCTTTTCCGGGACGTGAGCCATTCAGCCAATGATTGGCTCGCCGTGCCCATGCCGGACATCCGGTCTTTGGATTGGCGCGCTTTGTTGATCCTTTTGCTGTCCAGCGTGGCGCTGCTGCGATTTCACGCGCCTCTCTGGCTGGCTTTGGGGGGATCGGCTATCCTTGGCGCACTCCTCGCGCAATTCGTTTGAGTTGAAATCATTCGATGCAGTTGTGCCGCTTGCCCCCCCTTTTATTCGAAGGCAAAAGTCCTATGCTGGCAGTACAGCAAGGAGTTAGGCGGCACATGACCCGGAAGATCGACTATGGCAACCTGATGCATCGCGCCATGCGTGGTCTGATCACCGAAGTGCTGCGCGACGTGGAAGCGAACGGCTTGCCGGGTGAACATCATTTCTTCATCACCTTCGACACGCGCCATTCCGGGGCTTTGCTCGCCGATTGGCTGCGCGAGCGGTATCCAGAAGAGATGACAGTGGTCATGCAGCATTGGTTCGACGGGCTGCAGGTCGACCAGCAAGGATTTGCGGTCACACTCAACTTTGGTGACCAGCCCGAGCCGCTTTATATCCCGTTCGATTCCATCCGCACCTTCGTGGACCCTGCTGTCGAATTCGGCCTGCGCTTTGAAACGCACGACGGCGACGACGATGAGGAAGAAGACGAAGACGCCCCGATGGATGAGGATGTCGAACCGGAGACGCCTGACCGGAAAGAGGCAGAAGTCGTCTCACTGGACAAGTGGCGCAAATAATCGAGGCTGTTAGCGCCCCTAGCTGTTGCAAGCCAATTGCCAAGGCGACTGCCAAGGCCCTATGAAACGGCAACCATATCGCTCGCCATAAGGGGCCTTTGATGACAAACACCCGCACCGAAACCGACAGCTTCGGACCCCTTGAAGTTCCCGCAGACAAATACTGGGGTGCACAGACCCAGCGCTCGATCCAGAACTTCCCGATTGGCTGGGAAAAGCAGCCCATTGCGATCGTGCGGGCGCTTGGCGTGATCAAGCGGGCTTGCGCAGAGGTCAATCTGGCGACTGGATCCATCGACAAGACCGTCGGCGAGGCAATCGTTCGCGCCGCAACCGAAGTTATCGACGGCAAGTTTGACGACAACTTCCCGCTCGTTGTCTGGCAGACCGGTTCAGGCACGCAATCGAACATGAACGCCAACGAGGTCATTTCCAACCGGGCCATCGAGATGCTTGGCGGCGTTATGGGATCGAAGAAGCCTGTTCACCCGAATGACCATGTGAACATGGGCCAGTCCTCGAACGACACCTTCCCGACGGCGATGCACGTGGCGATCGGCATGATGGCGCGCGATGTGCTGCTGCCGGGTCTGGAAAAGCTCCACAAGGCGCTGGCGGCCAAGTCGGTGGAGTTCAAGGACATCATCAAGATCGGCCGCACCCATACGCAAGACGCCACGCCCCTGACTCTTGGGCAGGAATTCGGCGGCTATGCTCATCAGGTGTCGCAAGGCATCATGCGGATCAGGAAGATCCTGCCCGAAATCTACGAACTTGCTCAGGGCGGCACGGCAGTTGGCACCGGACTGAACACCAAGAAGGGGTGGGACGTTGCCGTAGCGGCCAAGATCGCCCAGATCACGAACCTGCCTTTCGTTACCGCACCAAACAAGTTTGAAGCTTTGGCTGCGCATGATGCGATGGTGATGTTTTCGGGAGCCCTGAAGACTGTTGCCGCATCGCTGTTCAAGATCGCCAATGACATGCGCCTTCTTGGATCCGGGCCACGCTCGGGTCTGGGCGAACTGATCTTGCCGGAAAACGAGCCGGGTTCCTCGATCATGCCGGGCAAGGTCAACCCGACGCAGGCCGAAGCTTTGACGATGGTTTGTGCTCATGTCATGGGCAATGACGCGGCTGTCGGATTTGCCGGGAGCCAAGGCCATTTCGAACTGAACGTGTATAACCCGATGATGTCTTATAACGTATTGCAATCCATGCAGCTTCTTGGTGACGCGGCCGGGTCGTTCACCGACAATATGGTTGTTGGCACGCAAGCAAACATCGCGCGCATCGACAAGCTGATGAAGGAAAGCCTGTTGCGGGTGACGGCGCTCGCGCCGACAATCGGCTATGACAATGCGACGAAGGTTGCCAAGACCGCGCACAAGAACGGCACGAC
>JBATMT010000498.1:0-2046 GCA_049289975.1 Paracoccaceae bacterium
GCGGATCGGTGAAGGTCACGATTGATCCCTCGGTGATCAATTGCGCCAGCCCCCGCCCCGCGACCATCAAGATCAGCGTGGCGATGATCGGCTGAATCTCGAATACCGTAACCAAAAGCCCATTCCACAACCCGCAGGCCAGTCCGACAAGAAGCGCCGCCGCCACGGCCACCGGTGCCGACACGCCCGACGTCACCATCACGGCAGCCACCGCTCCGGCGATGGCCATGACCGCCCCTACCGACAAGTCCACACCCTTGGTCGCGATCACCGCCGTCATGCCAACCGCCAGAATCGCCACCGGGGCCCCGCGATTGAGCACGTCGATAAGGCTGCCAAACAGCCGACCATCCCGCCATGTCACGTCAAAGAAGCCCGGAAACAGCAGCCAGTCGATGAACAGAACCGCCGCCAGTACATAGAACTGTGGCCTGATGTTGAGCATTTTCGATGCTTGCCGCCTCATTGCGCACCCTCCACCGCGCCAGCCCCGGCAATGGCCTGCACGATGACCTGAGGCGCAATGTCCGCGCCCTCCAACTGGGCCACCATCTCGCGTTCGCGCATCACCACGACCCGGTTCGAATAGGCCACGACCTCATCGAGTTCGGAAGATATCACCAGCAGCGACAGCCCCTCCTCGCGCAATCGGTTGATAGTGCGAACGATCTCGGCATGCGCACCCACGTCGATACCTCGCGTCGGCTCGTCCAGGATCAGGAAAGACGGGTCGATCGCCAGCCACCGCGCAAGTATGACCTTTTGCTGGTTGCCGCCCGACAGAAGCCTGACCGGCATGTCATGGTCGGCCGCACGAATATCGAGCGCCTCGGCATAGCGTCCAGACACTTCGATCTGTTCGTCACGGTTCAGCGCCTTGAACCAGCCAAGTTTGGCCTGAAGCGCGATGATGATGTTTTCGCGCACCGACAGATCACCAAAGATACCGTCGGCCTTGCGGTCTTCCGGACAAAAGCCAAACCCCGCCGCCACCGCCTTGGCGGGGCTGTTCAGCTTCACGGTCTTGTCGCCGACCAGCACTTCGCCACAGTCCGCCTGATCGACGCCAAACATTAGCCGTGCCATCTCGGTCCGGCCCGAACCCAGCAACCCCGCGACGCCGACCACCTCGCCCGCGCGTAACGACAGGGTGAAGGGCGATACCCGGCCAGCCCGGCCCAGACCCCTAAACTCGACCTTGGCTTCGCCCTGCATGGCTTCACCGCCGCCGATCGGCCGGTGATCGAACGCAATGTCCTTGCCCAGCATCATGCGCACTACATCTGTGGCCGTAACCTCCGGCAAGGGCCGAGTCCCGACCAGTCGCCCGTTCCGCAGGATCGTCACACGGTCGGCAAGCGCAAAGACCTGATCTAGAAAATGCGTGATGAAAATCACAGCCATGCCGCGTGCCTTCAGTTGCTCGACCACCTCGAACATCTTCGTCACTTCGTTGCGGTCAAGGCTCGCGGTCGGCTCGTCCAGCACCAGTACCTTGCCCGAAAGCTCGACAGCCCGCGCAATCGCCACGATCTGCTGCACCGCGACAGAGAAGCTGGACAGTTCCGCCCGCACGTCGATCTCCAGCCCATAGGTCGCAAGGACGTCACGCGCCCGAGTCTCGATCAGACTGCGTTGGATCAGTCCAAAGCGCGTCGGCTGATGCCCCAGAAACAGGTTCTCGGCGACCGAACGGTTCGGCAGCAGGTTCACTTCCTGATAGACCGTCCCGATGCCGAAGCCCTGAGCGTGGAGCGGGTCGCGGAAACTGACTTGCCTGCCGTCCAGAACGATCTTGCCGTCGTCAGGCTGATAGGCTCCCGTCAAGATCTTGATCAGCGTCGACTTGCCCGCGCCGTTCTCGCCCAAAAGCGCATGAACCTCGCCGGGCCGCACGTCGAAATCGACCCCATCCAGCGCGCGATGCTGGCCGAACACCTTCACAATACCTTGCGCCTGCAAGACGGGCGACACGCTCGTATCTGTCATCCGTTCCCTCCCCCAGCTTGGTCGAACTGTCCGCTTATCCCGCGAATAAAGCAATTC
>JBATMT010000499.1:0-3920 GCA_049289975.1 Paracoccaceae bacterium
GTCATGAGGTGAATGAGCCTGCCGTCGGGCAGCAGCGTCAGCACGTCAAACCCATCATCAGACCCTCCCACGACGACATATCCGCGGTCGCCGATCTGCAGTGAGGTCAACGCGGTTGCACCGGCAAAATGTGTGGTCAGGCTGTCAACGATATGGTCAACCGGGTAGAGCCTGCCATCCGGCAATACCCGGAAGACCGACAAGGATGAGCTTTCCGCTCCGGCGACGACAGCGTAGGTGACCCCGCCAACGGTCAAGACTTCAACCGCTGTGGGTTTTGACATGCCGACACCCACTGCATCGGTCACTTGATTGGCCAGTGTGATCGCGCCGTTTGGCCCAATTGAGTAAGAGGTGACCGAGTTTCCTGCGGCTGACGCTGCAAGGAGAAATGACCCCGCGCTGGTCTGTGCGACTGCCATGTCGCTTACCGATGGAAGCGAGGCGGCATTTGGCTGTGAAGCAATCGGTGTCAATGCTCCGGTGCCGGACAGCGCAAAAGCCAGAGGCCGCCCGTTCCCGTCTGGTGCTAGATAGACAAAGGTGGACCCGCCCGTCTGGTACGATGCCGAGGCAGTCGGGTCGAACGCAAGCGGGGTCTGCAATGCCGCGCCGAACGAACCGTTTCCGTTCAACTGATAGCTTGCCCAGCCTGATGGGCTTAGCCCTGTCGCAACGAGAGTTCCGCCTATACCGGTTGGCACGTCAATGACCGAGAAGTGCGGCGTCGAGTTCTGGCCGATGAATGACGAATAGCCGACAACGCCCATCAGAGAGGCTAACGAACCACCTGCCAAGTTATACACGCCAAATCCCCCGCCGGAACCGGCGAGGGTCGCGCTGTATAGTCTTGGTTGCCCATCGATCCATGCAATCTCCAGATCAGAGATTGCGGACAAGAACGCAGAGGGAGCAGCGTTGAGCTGCCCCAAATAGATTACACCCGCCACACCACTACTCTTCGAATTAGAAGTCACCCACTGACGGATGATAGAGTTCAGGTGTTAATGCTTGTTTTCGTCAGGCCGCTTCGGCGAGCAACTTTTTCAGGTCAAGTGCCTCTGTAACCATCTTCAACGTGCCATTCGCGTCGCGGGGCCAGTCTGCTTCGTCGCGGTCGCGGTACAGTTCGACACCGTTCTGATCGGGATCGCGGAGGTAGATAGCCTCGGATACGCCGTGATCCGAAGCGCCGTCCAATTGCCAGCCTGCCTCTACAAGGCTCTTAAGCACATTGGCCAGATCCTTGCGGGTCGGGTAGAGGATGGCTGTATGATACAGGCCGGTCGTGCCGGGGGCTGGAGGCTTGCCGCCTTTGCTTTCCCAAGTGTTCAGGCCGATATGGTGGTGGTAGCCACCCGCTGAAATAAACGCCGCCTGCGTGCCGTAGCGCTGCATGAGGCGCATGCCCAGAATATCGCAATAGAAAGCAAGTGCGCGGTCAATGTCCGATACCTTCAGATGGACGTGGCCAATCCGGGTTCCGGCAGGGGCTTCGTAGGTCATGACATAGTCCTCAACTGTTTGATGCTGACGATGTAATGCTGTGCGTTAGTTTTGAGTATACTGTAATTTAGATCAAGATGTGTGCGAATTTGCGCATCTTGTACGTTAGCATCACCCTCAGCCACGACGTGAGCGGATCATTCCGACAATATCATAAGTCTGATCCAGTATGGGACGCGCAATTGCGTCGGCGCGATTTGCGCCATCACCCAGAATGCGATCAATCTCTGCCGGATCTGCCATAAGCCGCTTCATTTCGTTGGCGATCGGAGAAAGTCGCTCGACCGCCACCTCGACGAGTGCCGGTTTGAATGTGCCAAATCCTTGTCCCGCAAACCGCCTTAGAACTGCTTGAGGCGTTTCGTCCGCAAGTGCGGCAAAAATGCTGACGAGGTTCTTGGCGTCTGGACGGTCCTTCAGGCCCTCTAGCGTCTCGGGCAAAGGTTCAGCATCGGTCTTTGCCTTGCGGAACTTTTGCGCGATCGTGTCAGCGTCGTCAGTCAGGTTGATGCGGCTGGCATCTGACGGATCGGATTTGGACATCTTCTTGGTGCCGTCACGCAAAGACATGACGCGTGTGGCTGCGCCCTCTATCACCGGCTCGGCAATCGGAAAGAAGTCGACGCCGTAGTCATGATTGAACTTTGCAGCGATGTCGCGGGTCAATTCGACGTGCTGTTTTTGGTCCTCGCCAACCGGAACCATGGTCGCGTGATAGAGCAAGATGTCTGCGGCCATCAGACTTGGATAGGCATAGAGACCAAGCGAGGCGTTTTCGCTGTTCTTGCCGGCCTTGTCCTTGAACTGCGTCATACGATTCATCCAGCCGAGCCGTGCGACACAGTTGAATATCCATCCCAGTTCGGCATGGGCGCCGACTTGGCTCTGGTTGAACAGAATTGACCGCTTGGGGTCGATCCCGGCCGCGATAAAACCGGCTGCGGCCTCACGCGTCTGCTCGCGCAGTCGCTGGGGGTCTTGCCACACGGTTATCGCATGCATATCGACGAGGCAGTAGACAGTTTCGATGCCTTCGTTCTGCTTCTCGACAAAGCGCTTCAACGCGCCAAGGTAGTTTCCCAGCGTCAAACCACCCGACGGCTGAATCCCTGAGAAGATACGAGGCTTGAATTTTGCGTTGGCCGCGGTGGTCATAAGCCCACTCCGTCTGGAAAATCGTGTCAGGCTCGCGTATCGCAGGGGGATCGCCCCGTCAACAAGGGGCAGGGCAGGGGAGGCAGACTGGAATGCGTGAAGGATATGATGTTTCGCCGTTCAACGCGATTCCGTCGGTTGTGTTGGTGCCTTTGCTGCCGATCCTTGCGATCGAGATCGTCCTGAGCCTCGGCGACATCGGTGTAGCCGGAGGCGCGGCCGGTATAGGCTGGCGCCAAGAAGTGCTGACCCGCTTTGCCTTAAACCCCGCAGTCCTGAGTGACATGATAGAGTCCGGGCGGTGGAACATGGATTACGCCGTTCGTTTCGTCACCTACACCTTCGTGCATGGGAGTTTTCTGCATGCGATCATGGTGTCAGTCTTCACGCTTGCCCTTGGTAAGTTCGTTGCAGAGATTTTCCGGCCTTGGGCATTTCTGCTCATATTCCTGCTGTCAGGAATAAGTGGTGCGGTTGTCTATGCCGCTCTGCCGGGACAGACAGTCTGGCTTTATGGCGGGTATCCCGCTGCTTACGGCCTTATCGGCGCGTTCACGTTCATTGTCTGGGCACGACTTGGACTCGTCCATGCGAACCGAAATCGCGCATTCGCGATGGTGGGAATTTTATTGGGCTTCCAGATTGTCCTGTGGGCAATTCTGGGCGGAAGCCTGTCATGGGTCGCTGATCTTGGCGGTTTTCTTGCCGGATTTCTGGTGTCTTTCGTGGTCGTGCCCGGGGGCCCGTCGCACATTCTTTCACGGTTGCGCAGTCGCTGACGTCTATCGGCTCATGCCTGCCCTGAAATCGGAGGGCTTGAAGGCGCCGACTGCTGCTGCTGTCAGGAGGTAGATGGCAAATCCGGCAGTGCATAGCACCGTCAGGCCGATGTAGCGGTGGCCAGTTGGACGCAACATGTCGCCCATGTAGTCGGCCAGACCCCACAAGAAAGCGCCCATGATCAGCGAGGCAATGAGGATACGCAGAAGCCTCGTCTTTAGCCGTGCATCGGCTTTTGCCGCCTCGCCCATCTTGCGACTGCCCCACCAGAGTTGGAGCGTCATGGTCCAGCCAGAAATTGTCGTCCCCAGCGCGGCAGCTACGAAGCCGAACCAGTGCATCAGCCCAAGCGCCAGCACCACGTTCAGGACCATGGAATGGAGCGCAAAGTTGAACGGAGTTTTCGTATCTTCACGAGCGAAGTACAATGGCTGCAAAACTTTCTGCATGACGAAAGCAGGCAAGCCTGCACCGTACAC
>JBATMT010000500.1:0-8910 GCA_049289975.1 Paracoccaceae bacterium
CCCCTGCGTGAACTCTTCAAGGACGAGGTTCGCGCCCTTGGCCGTGAACTTGGTCTGCCAGAAAAATTCATTGGACGGCACCCGTTCCCCGGCCCCGGTCTCGCGATACGCTGCCCCGGCGAGATCACAGGCGAGAAGCTTGAAATTCTTCGCCAGGCAGATGCGATCTACATCGATCAGATCCGCAAGCACGGGCTCTACAATGAAATCTGGCAAGCCTTCGCCGCAATCTTGCCGATGCGGACTGTTGGCGTGATGGGCGATTTCCGCACCTACGACTATGCTCTTGCGCTTCGCGCTGTCACCAGCGTCGATGGCATGACGGCCGACTATTACCCGTTCTCTCATGAATTCCTTGGCGAAACCTCGACACGCATCATCAACGAAGTACGCGGAATCAACCGGGTCTTTTACGACTGCACGTCGAAACCACCCGGAACGATCGAAATGGAATGAAAAACGGGGCCGATTGGCCCCGTTTTCTTGTCAGGCCGGGAACTTCCCGTGACCTGCCGTCTCAACCAGTGACTTGCGCTGGCTAGGTACCTCCCGCGCACGGTATCCCTCGGGAAGACCTTCAACAGGGCCTTGGCGCCCGATCGCGACAACTGCATGCAGAGCGTAGCCAAACGGCAGATCAAGCGCCTTCGCTGCTTTTTCATGATCGAAGCCGCCCATTGCATGGGCAACCCAACCACGCATCTGCGCGTGAAGCGCGAGATAGCCCCAGGCCGCACCAGCATCGAATGCATGTGTCACATGATTCACTTCCTCGCCTGACGGCGACACGCGTGTAAGCTTCGAACCCACTACGACAAGTGCTGAGGCTTTTTCTGCCCAAGCGCGATTCGCATCAACCAGTGCTCCAGCGATCCCTTTGAATGATTCGTCGCCGCGAAGACCCCACGCAAAGCGCCAAGGCTGTGCGTTGATCGCCGACGGTGCCCAACGCCCGGCTTCAAGAACCGACAACAGCTCCTCCGGGGACATGGTTTCATCCGTGAAGGACCGAGGCGACCAGCGATCCAGAAAGAGCGGATCGACGGAATGTTCGGCAAGACGAAGCGGCTGGACGGAGATGTTCATGTTACTGATCCTGACTGTAGAGGTCCACCACATCTATTCCGCCACGCGGCGCATACAACCTGCACGAGCGCACACCCTCACCACCCCGGTCGCACAGCGGTTCTCGCTCCATTTGCTCTGGAACCTCTCCCATGATGCGGCTACGCATGGCCCATGAGCGCGCCGCAACCCATGTTCCTCTTCCGTCATCGAGATTTCGGCCTTTTCTGGGCCGCAATGCTGCTCGTCAATATCGCCGTCCAGATCGAAGCCGTCACCATCGGCTGGCAGATCTATTCGCTGGCCCGCGGTACACTTTCCGTCAAGGAAAGTGCCTTCATGGTTGGCATGGTGGGGCTCGCGCAATTCCTGCCGCTTTTTGTACTGACGCTTTTTGCCGGGTCCCTCGCCGACCGGATGAGCCGTGGTCGTATCGTTATCGCAAGCCTAATCGTCGAAACCGTCTGCGTGCTCGGCCTGGTCGCAGTCGCCTTGGAACCTCAGCCGACTTTCACCCACATCTTCGCCATCGCCGCAATATTCGGTGGGGCGCGTGCATTTCTCTCACCCGCCGCCTCTGCACTGGTACCAATGCTGGTCCCGAAAGCAGACATGCCGCAGGCGATCTCCCTGAAATCGCTGAGTTGGCAAGGTGCCGTCATCATCGGTCCTTGGGTCGGTGGCCTTCTGTGCGCAGTGTCACCGGCGCTGGCGTATGGCGTGACCGCTGTACTCTATTCGGCTGGAGTTCTGACAACACTGTTGATGCGCGCCAATACCACCCCGGAGCGCTCACCCGGCAGCCAGATTGCTCAAATCCGCGAAGGTCTGGTCTATGTCTGGACCAACAAGATCATCTTCGGTGCTATCTCACTTGATCTGTTTGCAGTTCTCCTCGGTGGAGCAACGGCTCTGCTGCCCGCATTTGCCGCCGACGTTCTGAACGTCGGGGCCGAAGGCTTTGGTCTCCTGCGCTCCGGCCCAGCGGTGGGCGCAGTCGTGATGGCCCTGGTCCTTGCTCGTTGGCCGCTGAAGCGGAAGGCGGGGCGACGCATGTTCTTGGCGGTGGGTGCATTCGGTTTTGCCACGCTCGTGTTTGCCCTATCCAAGAACATGTACCTGTCACTCGCCGCGCTTGCCGTGCTTGGCGCCGCTGACATGGTCTCCGTCTATGTCCGTCAGACGCTCGTGCAGATTGTCACACCGGACCACATGCGTGGTCGCGTCTCATCTGTCTCAGGCCTGTTCATCTCCGGCTCTAACGAACTTGGCGAATTCGAAAGCGGTATAGCCGCGCGCTTCCTTGGCCCAGTCGGCGCGGCTGTGTTCGGCGGCATCGGTACGATGATTGTAACAGGAACGTGGGCATGGGCATTCCCGGCACTCCGCAAGGCTGACCGCCTTGACGGGACCACGCCCGAAGCCGAAACTAGCCAGCCACAGTCGCTGACAGCCGCCGCAAGCTGACGACAGCGCCGTTGAAATCCCTGTCAATCGGAACTGATACCTTAACCAGCCCTTGACGTTTCATCCCCTGCTGGCACACGCTTTGTGTGAAGCGAGGGTGCACGCACATGTCAAAAGTAATCCTGACGGGCTTCCTGATCTGCCGGTCAATGGAAGAAGCTGACCGCGTGTCAGAGTTGCTGCCCGAACATATCCGCCTAACGCGTGCGGAACCGGGCTGCGAGATATTTGAGATCCTCAGATCCATGTCCGATCCGGTCCGCTTTGCGGTCCGAGAAGTGTTTTCGCACCGCACTGCGTTTGAGGCCCATCAGGCCCGTGTAGGGCAATCGACTTGGGGAAAATCCACCAAGGGTATTCCACGCGACTACATGCTTACAGAAAGCGGCGGACAGCGCAGGTTCAACGCTCCGCGTCCTGACACTGACTGATTGCTTGCAACCAGTTCCGTCAGCCGCCCATAATATTGCGGACGTAGTTAGCCGTCTCGGCATAGGGCGGGACACCGCCATATTTCTCAACGGCTTCCGGTCCCGCGTTGTACGCGGCCAATGCGAGTTTCCAGTCGCCGAAACGGTCATACATCATCCGCAGATAACGCGCGCCGCCATCAAGGTTTTCGTGCGGATCGGTTTCATCCACGCCCAGCCTGTTGGCAGTTTCCGGCATCAACTGTGCAAGCCCGGTGGCACCCTTGTGAGACACGGCTCCGGCATTCCAGCCGGACTCTTGCTGAACCAACCTCAGGAACAGGTCTTCCGGCACGCCATGTTTCTGGGCAGCTTCTCTCGCTGCCGACAAATAGGCACCACGGTAGCGGCCGCCATAGCTTGGCAGAGCCGATACTTCTTGGATGGCCTTGTCCTTGCCGTGGGGCGTCAATCTGACCGATGCGCCATACTGGCTTGCAGCACGCGTATCCAGAACGGCAAGCTGATTTGCCAACAGTGATGAGCGAGAGGTCTTTACCTTTTTGGGAAGAAAAAGGCCCTCCGCCCCGACGGGCGCCGGCGTAGCCAATATAGCCACCAAAAATCCAACCGTTAACCGACGCATTGTCCCTCAGCCCGTCTTTTCTAGCCGCGCAGTATATTCATATTCTTTCGCCGCTCCAGCCCCCTCGAATGCGGCAGATGGAAACTAGGAAACTCTGCCCGTCGCATCACTATTTGACAGTGGAGCATTCAGAAGATCTTCAATCAGAACGCTGACCAGTTGACCACGTCCAGCCAAACCCGACTTCCGATAGATCGCGTTCAACTGGCTCTTGACCGTACCTTCTGCCGACTTCCGCATTTCAGCGATTTCGGCAATCGAGAACCCTTTGATGGTAAAGGTCGCCACGTCGATTTCGGCGGGTGTCAAAGCCCAACTGCTGAAGTAGCTCTGCATCAAGTCGTTCATTGCGCCTGCCGCCGCCGAAATCGTCTTTTCCTGACGCGCCTGCACACGAAGCATCTGTCGAAGGACAAATCCTTCCACGACAATTCCTAAGATAAGTCCCAGATTCACAAACAGTTCGATCGTAACGTGCGAGCTGATGAAATGCGCTGTTGCTTCCATCTCGAATATGTCGCGGGTGACATCGGTCACGAAGAACATCGCGCACGCACCCTGAAACAGCATAAGTGCTGCCAGTGCGAACTCGCGCGACGAACGGAGGGGTTTTGCGAGGGTCATCAGCCGTTTCCGCTGTCGCCCTGCTTGTGTGCGGGCAGGTCCTTGTAACCTGTAACCATCGCCTTCGGAAGGTTCACCCGCGACCTGCGACTTTCAAACGCAACTCCGGCAATATGGATCAAAACCGAAATCTCAGTCCAGCGCACAAACAATTCATGTAGATTTTCGACCCATTCATAGCCGAACCAACGAGCGGTCGTCATCATCCAGCCCGAGATTGCCACAAGCAGCACGCCAATCAACAAATTGTAAATCATCAACGCGCCAAGCGGCGAGTGACCCGCGTGCACTGTGCGCGAGCCCCTCAACAGGTCTCCAACCTGCTTCGCCACACCCGACGCAGAAGGCGGAAAATCTACAAACCGCGCATGGCGTGGCCCGACAAACCCCCAGAATATTCTTACGGCCACCAGACCCAGAACGGCATATCCAATGGAGCGGTGGAGTTTGCTTTCAGGATCGATGACGAAGAGATTTGCTGCAAATGAAATAGCCAGTGACCAGTGAAAAAGCCTTACCAGCGGATCCCACACCATCTCGCGGACGATCACAGGTCTTATCCTTCGCAGGGGCAGTTCGACCACGACGCCGTTTCTGGGGTCAGTCATCCATCTCTCGCACTTCGACTTGCTTGAGGTCCTTATCGAAATAGATTTCCAGCTTATGCCCACCCTTTAGCGCGTACACTTCGATCAAGCCATCTTCCGCGTCGATACGCCTTATCTCGTAACCCTGGTCTGTCAGGAGCTTGGTCAGTTTGTCCTGTGTGGTGGCATCGACACTTTCTTCAGCCAGAGCCGGAAAAGCCATTCCAACTACCAGAGCGAGCGAAAAAAACAATCGGGCCATCATTCCACCGGCTCCATGCGAACGGACAACGCCCCCAAAGGCTGGCCGCGGAGGAAACTTTGCTGGAACCAAACTCAACAGTCCATTGCTACCCAGTTGCACACTGTCCCCCGACATAAGCGTGCAACTAAGGTTTAAGACGGCGGACCTTGGCCAAGCGAACCTGAGGGTCAAATCAACCTTCCCTTAAACATGTCCTGATGGTCTAACGTTGCACCAGAGAATCGAAGGGTGAGGCGCATCATGGCGGGATCGGTAAACAAGGTCATTTTGGTAGGAAATCTGGGACGCGACCCCGAGGTCCGGTCTTTCCCGAACGGTGGCAAAGTCTGCAATCTCCGCATTGCCACATCGGAGAACTGGCGCGACCGTACGACAGGCGAGCGTCGCGAAAAAACCGAATGGCATTCCGTGGCGATTTTTTCCGAAGGTCTTGTGAAAGTGGCCGAGCAATTTCTCCGCAAGGGCTCCAAGGTCTATCTTGAAGGCGCGCTTGAAACTCGAAAATGGCAAGATCAATCCGGGGCCGATCGCTATACGACGGAAGTCGTCTTGCGTAATTTCGGCTCTACCCTTGTCATGCTCGACGGTCGCGAAGGCGCAGGCGGCGGTGCATCAGGCGGTTATGACGATCAATCAAGCAGCTATGCCGGTGGTGGCGGATCAGGCGGTGGATTCAGCGGCGGCTACTCCGAGCGGTCCCCTGCCCCCGCAGGCGGTGGACGCAGCGACATGGACGACGAAATTCCGTTCTAAGCTAAGCGCCAGACGAAAGTGTAAAAGCCTTCCCTGACTGGAAGGCTTTTTTCTTTTGCATGCGTCTGATCGCCTTGCGTCAATTGCGATGCTTCAGACTTTCCCGAAGGACGGTGCGAACCACACCGGTATCGACACCATCGGCCACAAACGCCTCGCCGACGGCGCGCGCAAGAATGAAACGCAAATGTCCGTCCACCACTTTCTTGTCCTGCCCCATCAACTCGATCAGACCATCTGCGTCGGGCAGATCACCGTCTATGTCAGACAAATCGCACTTCATGCCCATCGCCTTCAGATGGGCACGCACTCGACTGGGAGCCTCCTGACTGCATAGCCCGAGCCTCTGGCTGACCTCGAAAGCCAAAGCACAGCCAATGGCGACACCCTCACCATGCAGCAACCGCGCGGAGTATCCGGTGGCCGCCTCAAGTGCATGACAAAACGTATGACCAAGATTGAGCAAGGCTCGCTCACCCGCTTCTGTCTCGTCTCGTTCGACAATGCGCGCTTTCATCATAACCGAATGCTGTACGGCTTTCTGTCGCGCAGTGGGATCGCCCGCCGCCAGGCTTGCACCATTCGTTTCCAACCATTCGACGAAGCTGGCATCGCCCAGAATACCGTACTTCACCACCTCGCCATAGCCAGCAAGAAAATCGCGTTCGGGCAAGGTAGACAACACGTCGATATCCGCCAGCACCAGCGAGGGTTGATGGAAGGCGCCAATCAGGTTCTTTCCGTGGACGGAATTGATCCCGGTCTTGCCACCGACCGAACTGTCGACCTGAGCCAACAACGAGGTCGGAATCTGCACAAACCGCACGCCGCGGCGCAAGACAGCCGCCGCAAACCCGACCAGATCACCGATCACCCCGCCGCCGAGCGCCACAACGACGTCACGCCGCTCGACCTTCTGGGCCAAGAGCCACTCGACCGTCCTCGAAAATTCCCGCCAGCCTTTCGTGGCTTCACCGGGTGGCAGCGCCAAAGTCGTCATCTCGACGTCGCCCAACCCTTCGCGAAGCGCCTCAAGATGCAAGCGGCCAACGGTTTCGTCAGTCACCACCGCGACGCGCTTGCGCTTCAAAAACGGAGTGATCTCGCTCCCCGCCCGGCCCAACAGACCACGCCCTATGCGAACGTCATAGGCCCGCACGCCCAGATCAACATGAACGGTTTCCACGGCCTCAGTCATTCTTCACCACCACATCGCCATGTCCCCGCAGAGCTTCGATCACCCGAGCGGCCATGTCTTCTATCGAATAATGCGCTTGCGACAGGACAGTCACATCAGCCAACTCGTAAGTTGGCGACCGCGCTTCCAGCAAAGTCCGCAGTGTGTCCTTCGGGTCGGCGGTGCGCAAAAGAGGTCGCGTCGACTTGTGTCTCACTCTTTGCCACAGCAACTCCAGATCAGCCTTCAGCCAGACCGATACGCCTTTCGCTGCGATAGCCGCCCGATTCTGAGCGGCAAGAAATGCACCGCCGCCAGTCGAAAGGATGCACGGCGGCGACGACAGCAACCGCTGCAAGACTTCGGTTTCCCGCGCTCGAAAGAAGGCCTCGCCATCACGCGCAAATATCTCTGCCGCCGTCATCTGAGCCGCACGGGTGATTTCCTCATCCGAATCAAGGAATGGTACCCCGAGCGCACGCGCGACCGCTGTTCCCACTGCCGTCTTGCCAGCACCCATCATGCCGACCAGCACAACCGTTCGCTTCAGTTCTGCTCGACTAGTACCGTCCATTCCCGCCACCGGATTGCAAAGGCTGCAAGAATTTCAGCCTAGTCTCCAATTTTTCGCGCGACGTTCCGCCGCCCGATAAACTTTCTGCCCTGAATGGCGTGAAGTCCGGCGAAAAGCCATATATAATCTTTCGCGCAGGCACCCGTACCGACTGACAAAGCCGCTCGATAGCGGCAGCAGAGACGCGCGGGAGATCAAAAAGATAACAATAGACTGGCAGACCCAATGTTTCGCATCTTCAAGGCCCTGGTGACGTTCGTTCTGTTCGCTTTTCTTGGACTTGTGGCATATGCCTATTTGGGCGATCTTTCACCCGAGCGGAATGAAGTGAGCCAACCTGTTGAATTGGACGTGGGTCAGTAAGCCAGGATTGTTTTTCCTGAGCTTTTGCACGATTGGAACTTTTGCTTCTGCCGAAGCTCCGCTTTCGGCAATTGATTGGCTGTCGCAGTCCGTTTCTACGCCTGCATCGCTTCCCCGCACACCGCCACCGGTCGGTCCGCTCGTAGCCGAACCACCCGTCACCGATGGCGTGAAGTCAGGTACTATCACGGTCGCCCCCATCGGCTCGACAAACCTCGATTCTCTCGGACTCGTGCCAGCCTCTCGGGCTGGTTTGCCGCGAAATCTGTGGGGCAAGACACCATCGGCCGATCTGGCCCGACTTTTGCGAGCAGAGCGCCCCGACACGTTGCCCGCGATCCAGTCACTACTGCATATGTTATTGATAGCAGAGTTGGACCCCCCGACAGATTCAGATCCACAAGGTGCGCTTTTTCTGGCCCGCGTCGACAAACTGCTCGACCTCGGGGCACTGGACCCTGCCCTGTCACTTCTTGAACTTCTCAGCGCACCGCAAGCCGAGGCATTCCGACGCTGGTTCGACATCTCCCTGCTGATTGGCCAGGAGGATCGCGCCTGCGAGGTCATGCGCAAATCACCCCAGATTGCGCCAACCTTCCCTGCGCGTGTCTTCTGCCTTGCACGTGGTGGCGATTGGGAAGCAGCGGCGCTTTCGCTTCGCACTGGTCAGACACTTGGGACCATTGATCCGCAAACCGCCGAATTGCTGGGGCGTTTCCTTGATCCCGACCTGTACGAAGGTCAGCCCCCCTTGCCGATGCCCGAACGTCCCTCACCTCTTGTCTTGCGGATGATGGAAGCCATTGGTGAGGCAATACCGACGGGCACCCTGCCCGTAGCGTTTGCACAAGCCGATCTCCGTTCAAACACCGGCTGGAAACCACGGATCGAGGCAGGCGAAAGACTGGCCCGCACCGGAGCAATCCCTCCGAACCGCCTCCTCGGCCTTTATACGGAGCAGAAGGCCGCAGCTTCGGGT
>JBATMT010000501.1:0-9598 GCA_049289975.1 Paracoccaceae bacterium
CCCACGATCTGGCGAAGGGAACGCTGGTCCGGCTTGACCCGCGCGGTTTGCTTATGTCGTGGGATTATGTGCTGGTGTGGCCAAGCGCCCTGTCACGCAAGGCGATTCTGCGCGATCTGGTCGCGCATCTGAAGCGGACCGGGGTCAGCCCTTAGGATCGACATTCTCGCGGAAGGCTGTCTCGAAGGCGGCCTTCTTGGCGGCGTCGGCCTCGATCTGGTTCTGGGCGCGCCAGTCTTCGTAAGGCATCCCGTAGTAGATTTCTCGCGCTTCGTCCTTGGTCATGGCGATGCCGCGGTCGTTGGCGGCTTCCTGATACCAGCGGGACAGGCAATTACGGCAAAAGCCCGCGAGGTTCATGAGGTCAATGTTCTGAACTTCAGGCCGCTTGACCATCAGGTGATCGCGGAGTGCCCGAAAGGCGGCTGCTTCGAGTTCGGTGCGGGTCGTTTCGTCCATCTGGATCACCTTAGAGGCCGGTAGCGGCCAGTACTTCTTGAAGAATGGGGGCTAGGCGGTTGGCCCACAAGGTCTGGCCAGATTCGTGGGCGATTAGGTCGTTGCGAACTTCTATGAGAATGTTGGGGCGACCGGGTTGCAGGGCGTGGCGATCGACAGAGTCGCCGTCGAGATGGCCGTCATATGGCTCGTTATCGCCGGTCACATAGCCTGCGTTGCGGAGCGCCTTGATAAGCGGATGCGCCAGCCGACCGTCTTTGTGAGAGTGCAGGACAGCAACCTCCCAAGGCCGCGGCGCGCGGCCGCGCAGGGCGGGCGTGAAGGAGTGGATTGCGCAGATCACCGTGTCGGGGCGACGTGCGGCGAGATGGGCGTAGGCAATATGATAAGGGCGGTGATACGCATTCAGGCGCCGGTCACGCTCGGCCGGGTCGGCGTGGCGGTTGGCGGGGATTATGGTGCCGTCATAGAGCTTCATCAGCAGAGTCGGGTCATCCTCGCCACGGTTCGGGTCGATGACCAGACGCGAGTACCGGGTAAGGATTGCTGGTGCGTCCAGAAGTTCTGCCAGTCTGCGCGTGACCCCGGCAGCGCCGACGTCATACGCGATGTGGCGGTTCATGTCGGCGTCGCAGATGCCGAGCAAGCCACCGGAGACTTCGGGGGGGACGATGTTGGAGGCATGGTCACAGGTGACAAGCCAGCGGGACGGGCGATCTGCCCCAATAATCTCGAAAGGTTTGAAGGTCATGACGTGTTCGTGTTGCCGCGCCCGGTCGGTTTATGCCAAACCAAACGAATGCGCCAGTTGCCCATCTGACCGAATTGGTCCATAGAGGGCCTGTTTGTCATGTTAACGCTAACAGGGAGCGCGACAGATGCGACGCCTCAGGAATGTAAAGATCGTTGCGACGCTCGGTCCCGCATCGAGTGACTACAAGATGATCCGCGCCCTCCACGAGGCCGGTGCCGATGTGTTCAGGCTCAACATGAGCCATGGGACGCACGAAGATCAGAAAGCGCGTTATGATATAATCCGCCAGGTCGAGGCCGATACGGGCCGCCCGATCGGCGTACTTGCCGACCTTCAGGGGCCGAAGCTTCGAGTAGGTACGTTCAAGAACGGCACCGAGGAACTGGCTGTGGGTGCGAAATTCCGATTTGACCTTGACCCTGCTGAAGGGACGGTCGAGCGCGCCTGTCTGCCGCACAAGGAGATTTTTGCGGCGTTGGAGCCGGGATCGTCCTTGCTGGTCAATGACGGCAAGATTCGTCTGAAGGTCGAGGATTGCGGTCCGGATTTCGCAAACTGCGTTGTGACAATCGGCGGGACGATCTCTAACCGCAAGGGCGTGAACGTGCCGGATGTAGTGCTGCCGCTGGCGGCCCTGTCAGAGAAAGACCGCGCCGATCTGGAGTTCGCTTGTCAGCTTGGTGCAGACTGGTTGGCGCTATCGTTTGTGCAGCGCCCCGAAGACGTCATTGAGGCGCGGGAATTGGCCAAAGGGCGGGCAGCGATCTTGTCGAAGATCGAAAAGCCAGCGGCAGTGAAGGCTTTTGCAGGCATTCTTGCTGTTTCGGACGGGATAATGGTGGCTCGTGGCGACCTTGGCGTCGAATTGCCAGTGCATTCAGTTCCTCCGATCCAGAAGCGTCTGGTCAGGATGGCGCGGGCGGCAGCGAAGCCGGTTATCGTGGCGACGCAAATGCTGGAAAGCATGATCGAAAGCCCGATGCCGACGCGTGCCGAGGTCTCGGACGTGGCGACGGCGATCTATGAGGGCGCGGACGCGGTCATGCTGTCTGCCGAATCGGCAGCCGGGCAATATCCGGTCGAAGCGGTCACGACGATGGATAACGTGGCCAAGTCGGTCGAACGCGATCCGACCTACCGCGAAGTGATCGAGGCAAGCCGCAAGGTGGCGCGCAGCACAATCGCCGATGGCATCGTGGCGGCGGCGCGCGAGATTGCCGAAGCGACAGACATCAACGCGATCTGCTGTTTCAGCCAGTCGGGGACGACGGCAAGCCTTGTGGCCCGTGAGCGCCCGAGTGTGCCGATCATTGCGCTGACGCCTATCGAGCGCACGGCACGCAGGTTGTGCCTGACTTGGGGGGTGCACTGCGTGCTGACAAACGAGATCGTAGACCGCTTCAAGATGGCTGTGGTTCTGGCGGCACGCGCTGCCCGCGAGTACGGCTTTGCGAGCGAGAAGGATCAGATCGTTGTCACGGCGGGTGTGCCGTTCAACGTTACTGGCACCACGAATATCCTGCGCGTGGCGCCGTGTGACGAACGGTTGATCTTCCGTACTGATCCAGAATAACGGCAAAGGCAGGCCGGAATGACCAGCGATATTGCACTGGTTTTGGGTCTGGCGCTCCTGTTTCTGATGGTTCCGGCGGCTGTGTCCGACTTTGCCGCCGGGCGACCTTATAGACGTTCCGTGATCTTGTTCGTCCTTGGGGGAATACTGGTTTTGACGGCTATCTACGGATCGCCGGAGCCATACCGCGCCGGGGATTTGCCCGATGTCCTTATGCGAGTAATCGCTTACTTCATTCGCTAGTAGCAGGTCTTCGGGACTGCTCTGCTCTTGCCAAGTAGACCTGCCCCGGCTATAGGGCACCCCTCAATACCGCGCGGCCGGCCAAAGTGGCATGCCGAGTCGTGCGTTCACACCTCAACGAGGAGATGAAAATGCCCAAGATGAAGACCAAATCCGCTGCCAAAAAGCGGTTTTCGATGACGGCTTCTGGTCGCGTCAAAGCAGGTGTCGCCGGCAAGCGTCACGGCATGATCAAGCGTACGACGAAATTCATCCGGGATGCGACGGGCACAATGCTGCTCAGCGCTTCGGATGCCAAGATCGTCAAAAAATACATGCCCTACGACCGCTGAGGAGAATGACACATGTCACGCGTTAAATCCGGCGTCGTAACGCACGCCCGCCACCGCAAAGTCATCAAGAAGGCGAAGGGCTATTACGCCGCGCGTTCTACCAATTTTCGCACTGCAACGCAGGCCGTCGACAAGGCCATGCAGTATGCAACGCGCGACCGTAAGACCCGCAAGCGCAATTTCCGCGCGCTGTGGATCCAGCGGATCAACGCTGCGTGCCGCGCAATCGATGAATCGCTGAGCTATTCGCGCTTCATCAACGCGCTGACCAAGGCCGGCATCGAAGTAGACCGTAAAGTTCTGGCCGATCTGGCCGTGAGCGAACCCGCAGCGTTTGGCGCTATCGTCGAAAAGGCGAAGGCCGCGCTCGCGTAACTCCTCGCTTCGAGGGACAGTGAAAACCCCGCGAGTGGCCTGACCGGCCCTGGCGGGGTTTTTCTTTTAGCCCGTGTGGCGCAGGTTGCTTGCAAAGGAAAGTTCCTGTGATAGCAGGAATGCGCTGAAAACGGTGGTGGATAAGATGGATCGGTTGAATGACATGCGGAGGGCGCGCGGATGATTTCCGTCGTTATTCCGCATTTCAATCAACCCGAAGAGCTGCGGCGCTGTCTGACTTCGATAGAAGGGCAGGCGGCAGGTGGTCATGCCGTCGAGATTATCGTGGTCGACAATGTATCGCGGGAGATGCCACAGGCTGTCGTGGCGGAATTTCCGGGTGTACTGCTGGTACAGGAACTGACCAAGGGACCGGGACCGGCACGTAACTTTGGTGTGACGCTGACCAAGGGCGAGATCCTGGCGTTCATTGATGCGGACTGTGTGGCGGCTCCGGGATGGCTTCAGGCGATTGCAACGCGGTTTGGGGCCGATGCGCAGATCGTGGTTTTGGGTGGCGATGTGCAGATTTTGCACGAGGACCCAGAACGTCCGACCGGGATCGAGGCTTTTGAATCCGAGTTTGGCTATCGAATGGAGCATTACATCAAAGGTCAGAACTTCACCGGGACAGGAAACCTCGCTATGCGGCGCGAGATCTTCGAAAAGGTCGGTGGGTTCGCAGGCATTGGTGTGGCCGAGGACCGGGATTGGGGGCAGCGCGCTTCGGCTTTGGGTGTGAAGATCACCTGGGTGCCGGAAATGCTGGCGTTTCATCCAGCGCGGCAGAGCTTTAACGAGTTGGCTCGCAAGTGGGACAGGCATACGGCACACGACTTCGATACGATGATCGCGCGTCCGCTCGGTCGGGTGAAATGGATTGCCCGGACGGCAGCGATGGTGCTGTCGCCACTGGCGCAGGTTCCGCGGGTAATGGGGTCTGGCCGGGTAAAGGGTGGTTTGCGGGGCAAGCTGCTTGCCCTTGCGGTTCTGGCGCGCATTCGGCTTTATCGCGCGCGTCTTATGGTGCCTTTGATCTTTGCCCGCGATGCTTCGCGCCTGAGTGCGCGCTGGCGTCAATAGGGCTGACGGGAGACGGAAATGGACGATCTGCGCGTGAAATATGTCTCGGCGATTGCAGGGGCCAGCGACGAGACGGCGCTGGAAGACCTGCGCCTGGCGGCGCTTGGCAAGAAGGGCGAGATCAGCCTGAAGATGCGCGAACTGGGCCAGATGGCGCCGGATGAGCGACAGGCGGCGGGCGCGGCGCTGAACCGGCTGAAAGACGAGATCGACGGCGCTTTGCGCGCCAAGAAGGCTGCACTGGCAGATGCGGCGCTGGACGAGCGGCTGCGGTCCGAGTGGCTTGATGTGACGTTGCCGGGTCGGCCACGGCGGGTGGGGACGATCCATCCGGTCAGTCAAGTTACAGAAGAAGTCACTGCGATTTTTGCTGACATGGGTTTCGCGGTGGCTGAGGGACCGCAGATCGAAAGCGACTGGTTCAATTTCGATGCGCTGAACATCCCGCCAGAACATCCGGCGCGCCAGGAGCATGACACGTTCTTCATGGCGCGGGCCGAGGGCGACAATCGGCCTCCGCACGTGCTGCGCACCCATACTTCGCCTGTGCAGATCCGGGCAATGGCCGATCAGGGCGCGCCGATCCGGGTGATTGCTCCGGGTCGCGTCTACCGGATGGACATGGACCAGACACATACGCCGATGTTTCATCAGGTCGAGGGTCTAGCGATTGACCGCGACATCAGCATGGCCAACTTGAAATGGGTGTTAGAGGAGTTCTGCCGCGCCTATTTCGAGGTGGACCATGTGGAACTGCGCTTCCGCGCCAGCCACTTCCCGTTCACGGAGCCATCGGCAGAGGTCGATATCCGCTGCTCTTGGGAGGGCGGCCAACTGAAGATCGGCGAAGGCGACAGCTGGATGGAGATTTTGGGCTCGGGCATGGTGCATCCAAAGGTGCTCGCGGCGGCGGGGGTGGATCCCACCGAATGGCAGGGTTTTGCGTTCGGCATGGGGATAGACCGGATCGCAATGCTGAAGTACGGCATTCCCGATCTGCGCGCCTTCTTTGAAAGCGATCTGCGCTGGCTTAAACATTATGGGTTCAGCGCACTGGATATGCCGACGATACATGGCGGGTTGAGCCGCTGATCATGGAACGGGCGCGCAGCCGGAACAGGATGAATGGAATGGGTCGGCCCTTTCGGGCAGACCTGTCACTTCTTCTTTTCGGCGCTCAGAAAGGTGATGCCGTTCAGCTTGGCACCCTTGTTAACCGAGCCGCATCCGAGA
Organism: Paracoccaceae bacterium; assembly: GCA_049289975.1. GTDB lineage: Bacteria > Pseudomonadota > Alphaproteobacteria > Rhodobacterales > Rhodobacteraceae > TMP-24. The sequence goes on from JBATMT010000501.1 coordinate 6,053, forward strand.
GTTCCGATCAGGGTTTCAACCGTGTTGGCGTCACACTTGGCGCGGTCGTCGCCCAGCATCGAGATGCGAGTCGCAGGCGCTTTCTTGTCGATCAGTTCATTGAGGCTTTTGCCGTAGATGCCGGTCAGTCCGACGGCGCCGATAATGGCGACGGCGAGGGTGAGATGGATAATTCCACCACGTTCGGTATTGGATTTGTTACTCATGATAAAACGCCCAAAACTAAGAATGATTCATTGATAATTGGTGAATCGGACTGAGTGGCGGCGTGATTTTGCTTAAAAATTGACGTTTCAATGACGAGGCGTCACAGGAGTTAACTGCCCGGACCTCTGATGGGCCGGGAAAAAACCGGGAAGTACGACATGAAATTCACGCTGTCTTGGCTGAAGGACCATCTAGATACAGAGGCTTCCGTTGACGATATTCTGTATGCGTTGACGGACCTTGGCCTTGAAGTCGAAGAGGTAGTCAATCCGGCTGCGCGGCTGGCGCCGTTCACGATCGCCAAAGTCCTCCATGCCGAACAGCACCCGGACGCTGACAAGCTGCGCGTCTGCCGTGTGATGACGGACGAGGGTGAAAAGCAGATCGTCTGTGGTGCGCCGAATGCGCGGGCTGGAATTACCGTCGTGTTGTGCAAGCCGGGCGACTATGTGCCGGGGATCGACGTGACGCTTGGCGTCGGCAGAATCCGCGGCGTCGAGAGCCACGGGATGATGGCTTCGGAGCGCGAGCTGGAACTGTCGGACGAGCATAACGGGATCATCGAGTTGCCTTCGGGTGAGGTCGGCGAAAAGTTTGTCGACTGGTTGGCGAAGCACCGGCCTGGCGTGATTGATCCGATGATCCATGTGAAGATCACGCCGAACCGGCCGGATGCGCTTGGCGTTCGTGGCATTGCGCGCGATCTGGCGGCGCGTGGGCTGGGAACGCTTAAGCAGCTCAAGGTTGAGCCGGTGAAAGGCGCGTTCAAGAGTGCCGTTGATGTGCGGATTGAAGATGGTCTGAAGGACAAGGGTTGCCCCCTTTTCGCTGGGCGGTTGATCCGGGGCGTCAAGAATGGTCCCTCCCCGGCGTGGTTGCAGGCGCGGCTGAAGGCGATTGGTTTGCGGCCGATTTCGGCGCTTGTCGATATCACGAACTTCTTCACCTTTGATCAGAACCGGCCGCTGCATGTGTTCGATGCAGACAAGGTCAAAGGCGATTTGCGTATTCACAAGGCGCGCGGCGGCGAAGAGCTTTTGGCGCTTGACGGCAAGACTTATGCCTTGCGCGAAGGACAGATGGTTATTTCTGACGATCAGGGGCCAGAAAGCCTTGCCGGAATCATGGGCGGCGAGGTCTCGGGCTGTACCGAGGAGACGGTCAATGTCTTTCTGGAAAGTGCTTATTGGGAGCCGATCACGATTGCTACGACGGGCCGCGCACTGAAGATCAATTCAGATGCGCGCTATCGTTTCGAGCGGGGTGTCGACCCGGCTTTCACCTTGCCGGGGTTGGAGTTGGCGACACGGATGGTGCTGGAACTTTGCGGTGGTGAAGCATCAGACGTAGTGCTGGATGGCGCCGTGCCGAACGTGAGTCGCGCCTATCGGCTGGACACAAAGCGGGTGGTTTCGCTGGTCGGCATGGAGATTGCCGAAGGTGAACAACGAGCGACGCTTGAGGCGCTGGGCTTCACGCTGAACGGGGATATGGCGACGCCCCCAACGTGGCGTCCTGACGTTTTGGGCGAGGCCGATCTGGTTGAAGAGGTGGCGCGGATTGCGTCGCTGACCAAGCTGAAGGGCAAGCCATTGCGCAGGGCCGTGGACGGTGTGCCAAAGGCGATCCTGACCCCGATGCAGACGCGGGAGAAAGCAGCGCGGCGGACATTGGCTGCACTGGGCTACAATGAATGTGTGACCTATTCGTTCATAGATGCCGCGAGCGCGGGTCTATTTGGTGGTGGTGCCGATGCAACTCGGATCGAAAATCCGATTTCGTCGGAGATGACTCATATGCGCCCCGACCTGCTGCCTGGGCTGTTGCAGGCCGCGGCACGCAATCAGGCACGCGGCTTCGCGGATCTGGCATTGTTTGAGGTTGGTCCCGCCTTCAAGGGCGGTGAGCCGGGCGAGCAGGTCTTGCAGGCGAGTGGGCTTCTGATCGGCGCATCGGCTGCCCGCGATCCGTTCGGGTCACGCAGGTCGGTTGATCTTTACGATGCGAAGGCCGATGCCGAGGCGGTTCTGGCGGCCATCGGCGCTCCGCAGCGAGTACAGATCGGGCGGAAGGTCGATGGCTGGTGGCATCCCGGCCGGTCGGGCGTGGTGTCGCTTGGTCCAAATGCCCTGGCCACTTTCGGGGAAGTACATCCGAAGGTGCTGAAGGAAATGGATGTGAAGGGGCCCGCCGTGGCCTTTACCATCCACCTTGCGAACATTCCGTTCCCTAAATCCAAGTCGACCACCCGTGCGGCTTTGGGAATCTCGGACCTTCAAGCGGTCGAGCGCGATTTCGCCTTTGTCGTCGGCACGGGTGTCGAGGCTCTGACGCTGGTCAATGCGGCACTGGGCGCGGATAAGGCCCTGATCGAGCGAGTGTCGGTGTTCGATCAGTTCAGCGGTGAAAAGGCTGAAGCGCAGATGGGAACCGGGAAGAAATCGCTGGCGATTTCAGTGCGTTTGCAGCCGCGGGACAAGACGTTGACTGACGACGAGATCGAGGCAGTAAGCGTCAAGATCGTCGAGAAGGTAGGCAGGGCAACGGGCGGCGTCTTGCGCGGCTGATTGACTGACGGTGACATAAAGCGGCGGGCGCTTGAGTGCGTCCGCTGCTATCGTTTCAGCCGCGTGCAGGGGTCAGGATGCCGCGCTGTACTGCTGGCCGTGAGAGGAAACGGTTGAGCCATGCGTTGACGTTTGGGAAGTCCTTCCATCCCACGACGTCGGCCGCCATGTAATAGTCGCGCAGGTTCCTGAGCCACGGACCGATGGCGATGTCGGCAATTGTGTAGTCCCCCATCAGCCATTCCTTACCCTCGATCTGGCGCTCGAGAACACCGAGAAGGCGGCGGGATTCCTCGACATAACGCTGAAGTGGGCGGGGATCTGAAATGTCCTTGCCGGCGAAGTGGTGGAAGTAGCCCACCTGACCGAACATCGGGCCGATGCCGCCCATCTGAAACATGACCCACTGTATAGTCTGCCAGCGGCTCTTGGCGTCCTTGGGGATCAGCTTGCCGGATTTTTCAGCAAGATAGAGCAGGATCGCGCCGCTTTCGAACAGGCCGATGGCCTCGCCGTCTGGGCCATGCGGATCAATGATCGCGGGGATCTTGTTGTTGGGATTGAGCGACAGGAACTCCGGTGTGAACTGGTCGTTTCGGTCAAACGACACCAGATGTGCGTCGAACGGCAGCTGCATCTCTTCGAGCGCAGTCGAAACCTTTATGCCGTTGGGCGTGGGCAAGGAATAGAGCTGGATCGCATCGGGATTGCGGGGCGGCCAGCGTCTGGTGATCGGGAAAGCGGAAAGGGCTGACAAGAGCGCTCCTATAGC
>JBATMT010000502.1:0-3565 GCA_049289975.1 Paracoccaceae bacterium
GTCGACCGTGCTGTATTTCGTGGTCTTCGGGGCGGCGATTGGCGGGCGGATTCAGGAGGTCGAGGGCGTTTCTTATGGCGCGTTCATCGTGCCGGGGCTGATCATGCTGACGGTGTTGCAGCAGTCGGTGTCGAATGCGTCGTTCGGGATCTTCTTCCCAAAATTCATCGGCACGATGTACGAGATCCTGTCGGCGCCGATTTCGTTCATCGAGGTGGTGCTTGGCTATGTCGGCGCGGCCGCGCTGAAATCGGTGATCATCGCGCTGGTGATCCTCGCGACCTCGTGGTTCTTCGTGGATATCCACATTGCCCATCCGTTGTGGATGGTGCTGTTCTTGCTGCTGACGTCGATCACATTCTCGCTTCTTGGGTTCCTGATCGGCATTTGGGCCAAGGATTTCCAACAGTTGCAGATCATTCCGCTGATGGTGATCACGCCTTTGGTGTTCCTTGGCGGGGCGTTCTATTCGGCGTCGATGTTGCCGCCGTTCTGGCAGGGTGTGGCGCGGCTGAACCCGGTGCTTTACCTGATTTCGGGGTTCCGCTGGTCGTTCTTCGGGCTGGCCGATGTGCCGGTGGGCGTATCGCTGGCAGCGGTGGCGGTGTTTCTGGCGCTGGCCATCGGGGCGATCTGGTTCATCTTCCGTACGGGCTGGCGGATTCGGAGCTGACGGTGGCTCGGTCCCAGGATTAGACTAAGGGACAGAGCGGCGCGGCATGGTCCCGGCATGAAACTCCGGGCAAATCCGTAAACTTCCGGCGATGCGCCCGCCCCTCGCGTTCTGCTTTTCCCGGACCGCGCCTTGCGCTATATCCGCGCGATCATGTCTCAGAACCCGCCCAATCTCCGCCCCGACCTTGCACCCCGCCCCGTCTTCGACGCCGAGCGGCGCGAGGGTCAACCGACCATCGGCATGGTCTCGCTTGGCTGCCCGAAGGCGCTGGTGGACAGCGAACGCATCCTGACCCGGCTTAGGGCCGAGGGCTACCAGATCAGCCCCGACTATCGCGGCGCCGAGGCGGTGATCGTCAACACCTGCGGCTTCCTTGACAGTGCCAAGGCCGAAAGCCTTGAAGCGATTGGCGAGGCTTTGGCCGAGAATGGCCGGGTGATCGTGACCGGCTGTCTGGGGGCCGAGCCGGACTATATCACCGGGGCGCACCCGTCGGTGTTGGCCGTGACCGGGCCGCAGCAGTACGAGGCGGTGCTGGATGCCGTGCATAACGCGGTTCCGCCCTCGCCCGATCCGTTCATCGACCTTTTGCCGGCAACGGGCGTCAAGCTGACCCCGCGCCATTACAGCTATCTCAAGATTTCAGAGGGTTGTAACCACAAGTGCAAGTTCTGCATCATCCCGGACATGCGCGGGCGCTTGGTCAGCCGACCGGCGAATGCGGTGCTGCGCGAGGCGGAAAAGCTGGTCGAGGCTGGCGTGCGCGAGCTTTTGGTCATCAGTCAGGACACATCGGCCTATGGTGTGGACCGCAAGCATGATGCAAGCCCGTGGAAGGGCCGCGAGGTGCGGGCGCATCTCACCGATCTGGCGCGCGAAATGGGGCAGTTGGGCGCTTGGGTGCGGCTGCATTACGTCTACCCCTACCCGCATGTGCGCGATCTGGTGCCTTTGATGGCAGAGGGGCTGATCCTGCCCTATCTCGACATCCCGTTCCAGCATGCCCACCCCGAGACGCTGCGCCGCATGGCGCGACCGGCGGCAGCGGCGAAAACACTGGACGAAATCGCCGCATGGCGTCGGGATTGCCCCGAGATCACCCTGCGATCAACCTTCATCGTCGGCTATCCGGGCGAGACGGAAACAGAATTCCAGACGCTGCTCGACTGGATGGACGAGGCGCAACTCGACCGGGTTGGGTGCTTCCAATATGAAAACGTCGCCGGGGCACGGTCGAACGACCTGCCCGACCATGTCGCGCCCGAGGTCAAGCAGGACCGCTGGGATCGGTTCATGGAAAAGGCACAGGCGATTTCCGAGGCCAAGCTCGCGGCAAAGGTCGGACAGACGATGCAGGTCATCATTGACGAGATAGACGACGAAGGGGCGACGTGCCGCACCAAGGCGGACGCGCCCGAGATCGACGGAAATCTGTTCATCGACGAGGGGTTCGAGGGGCTGAGCGCCGGCGATATCGTTACCGTCGAGGTTGAAGAGTCCGGCGAATATGATCTGTGGGGCCGTGTCGTCCAGTAACCTGCTAGTCCGCTGAAATATTGAAACATCTGTGCAATCCAGCACAGGTCATATGCGATCCGGCAGACAACCATTCGTTGACCGGGGTGCCTCTTGGCCCCCATCGTCTTCTTGCACAGTAACGGAGCAGAAGATGGTAGATACCCCTAAAATCGCACAGAAGGCCCCCTACGCCGTCGAGGTGGAAGCCGGGAAAAACTACTTCTGGTGCGCATGCGGCGAATCCAAGAACCAGCCGTTCTGCGACGGCAGCCACAAGGGTTCCAGCTTCGTGCCGACCAAGTTTGAAGCGACCGAAAGCAAGACCGCGTACCTTTGCGGCTGCAAGCAAAGCAAGAACGCGCCCTTCTGCGACGGCTCTCACAAAGCGCTCTGATCGCCCCCGACCACACCGATCACGATCATGGACCTGCCCCCCAACGGCAGGTCCTTTGTGTTTGTACAGCAAGTTGGCCAAATTCCTGCTAAAATGCCGCTGCGGGCTGAGAGACCCGCACTAAACAGGAAGGGACGTAAGATGAGCGTATCTCGTGGGTTCCTTGTTTGTGGCAGTCTGTATCTTCTGTTTGGAATTCTGGTGGGGATGTACATGGGCGGTTCGGGCGATCACACGCTTGCGCCTGCACATGCGCATATCAACCTGCTTGGGTTCACCCTGATGACCATCTTTGGGATTCTGTACCTCGTGCTGCCGGAAATGGCGGCATCGGGATTGGCCCGCGTGCATTTCTGGCTGCATCAGGTTGGGGCGTTTGTTCTTCTGGTCATGCTGATGCTGTTCTTCACCGGCCGCATCAACGAAGCCCAGATGGTGCCCGTCGCACCTTTGGCCGAAGCCGTGGTTTTCATCGGCATCCTGTGCTTTGCCGTCAACATCTGGCGCAACGCACGTTAAGAAACGCGTTTGGAAAGGGGGGCCGCTGCCCCCCTTTTCACGTCAGAAGGATCACCAGCCACGCAACGCCGCCAGCAATCGCCGTCAGCGCGACGGTGGCGCTGCCGCAGTCCTTGGCCTTCTTGGCAAAGGGGTGTTTGCCCGGCGAGATATGGTCGACGATGGTTTCGATACAGGTGTTGATCAGTTCCGCCGCCAGTACCAGCAGGCCAAGTGCAAGGATCAGCGCAAGCTCTGCCCCCGTCAGGCGCAGCCAGAAGGCCAGAAGCGCCGAGAGAATGTTGACGATCGTCCATTGCCGAAGCGACTTTTCGCTGGCCCATGCGGCGGACCAGCCCTGCAAGGACCATGTGCAGGTGTTGCCAAAGCGGCGCAGCTCACTCTTGATGAAATCGAACAATGCGCTCCCCTTTTTGGCAATTGATAGCGGGACGAACCGGGGTTGGCTAGAAGGGGGT
>JBATMT010000503.1:0-2030 GCA_049289975.1 Paracoccaceae bacterium
GGCGAGGGCGGCGAGAAGGTTCAGGATCGGGCGCATGGGGGGCCTTTGGGTCAGCGGAGCGCCAGTTTCTTCAGGCGCGGGTCCATGATCCGCCGCCAGAGGCCGGGCATCAAGGCCAGTGTTGCCATAACTGGCAGCGACCATGGCAAAATCGGCGCTTGCCCGCCGGGCGAAAGCTCGAGCGAGGGGTAGGGGCGGGCCGGGTGGCCGTGGTGGTCGGCGTGGCGGGGGGCGTTCAGCATCATCAGGCCGGAGACGACATCAGGCGCGTCCCAGCTATGCTGGGGTCCGAAGGGCTCGTAACTGTCGGGTCCGGAACTGCGGCGGCTCAGGCCGTAGTGTTGCACATAGTCCGAAAGCAGAAGCTGAATCTGTGCGTGGGCGCAGAGAAGGAGCCAAGCGAGGACACCGGTGAAGCCCGCAATCAGGCCGATCAGGATCAGGCACAGGGCGCTTCCGGCAAGGTAAGTGGTGTAAGGGTGCAATTGCCGCCAAGAGGGCAGTGCGCCTTCGCGGAGGTTGTTCTCCATCTCGTAGCCCGCGACGAATGCGCCCGGCCATGCGCGGGCGGCGAAGGCGTAGAAGCTTTCGCCAGCTTCGGCGCTGTTCGGGTCGTCTGGCGTGGCGACAAAGCGGTGATGGACCAACCGGTGCGCCGAGGTGTGGTGGCCAAAGAGAAGCGAGATGTAGATCCACATGCCCAACCGGAAGAACGGCCGTTCAGTGCGGTGGATCAGTTCGTGCGCGGCAGAGTTCGAGACTTGCCCGAACCACAGGCCAAAGCCGAGGAAGGCGAAAATCCAGCCGAAGGGGCCAAGTCCGGTGCCGCCGCCAAGGGCGTAGGCGGCGAAGGCCAGCGCGGGGAAGTGCAAGATGCCGACGGCGAGGAGCAACCCCTTCGTGCGGCTGTCCTCGTCGGTGCTGGGGACGTGCAGGCCAAGGCGGCGGGAGATGCGGTCGGCGAGCGCGAGGAAGATCGTGAACCATGCCCAGCCCAAGAAGGCCCAGACACCGCCTGCCAGCGCGCCGATGACAAGGAACAGAAGGGGCGACAGGCTTGCCGCCGCGAAGGCGGTTGCCGGGTGGCGGATGAGCGCGGTGAGCGCGGGACGGTCGAATTTCATCTGCCTTGACCTTACGTTTCGTGCGCGGACTCTTGTGCGGGCGGCCGCGCTTTGCAAGATCGGACTGGTGGCCGACCTCCGGCCGGGAGCGATAAAGCCATGAGTTGCGCCAATTTGTCCTGCCTGTTGCTGGTTGCCGGGGCGGCATTGGCAGTTCTGTACGGGCTGCGCTACGCGACCGCAGAGCCTTCGTGGGCCAAGACATGGGTCAAGACCGGATCGGTGGTGGCGCTGGCGCTTGCCGCACCGGGGCTGGGCGCGCCGGGGTTGGTGACGTTCGGGCTTTGGGCGGGGGCGCTGGGCGACCTGCTGTTGTCGCGACCGAACGAGAAGGCATTTCTGGCCGGGATGGGGGCCTTTGCCGCCGGGCACATCGCCTATGTGGTGGCGTTCTTTGTGCCGGGTGGGATGTCGGGCGCGATTTTGCCCGCGCTGCCGTTGCTGGCGTTGGGACTGTCGACGGAATGGTGGCTTGCGCCGCACACGGGTGCGCTGCGCTGGCCGGTGCGGGGCTATGTGGTGGTGATCATTGCGATGGCGATTGCGGCGCTGACGCGGGGGCTGTCGGTGCCGATGATGACGGCGGGCGCAGCCCTGTTCGTGCTGTCGGACCTGATGCTGGCGATGGACCTGTTCGTGCTGAAGCCCGCGCCACGCTGGGTGGGTCGCGCCCTGTGGGCAGCGTACTGGGGTGGTCAGGCGCTGATCCTGCTGGGGAGCGTGGGGCTGTAGGGTTTGGCCCTGCGCCGACCGCGTTGGCGCATGGTCGACGGGAAAGTCGTGCGTCGGGATGGTCCTGTTGATCACGCAAGAAGACTTGTACCGCCCGCCCCTTCCCTAGGCGGGCTGAATTGACTAGGTGGAGGGGAACCACATCTCGCAAAGGCTGGCCGCATGTCCCTGTTC
>JBATMT010000504.1:0-1648 GCA_049289975.1 Paracoccaceae bacterium
TAGCCACCAGGCGGCAAAGAACCTGATCGACTCCAAGGCGATCCGCCCATGTTCGGTTCTTGGCGTGACCTATGTTCATGTCGAGTTTCATCGCCACGAGACGATCCTTGCCAATGGCGCTTGGGTCGAGGCGTTCCATTCCGCCGATCCGGCACTTGGCCCGGTCGGCAACGCCCAACGGCTCGAGATATTCGAACTTTTCCCCGAACTTCGCGAACCGGCTGCACCTGCGATGCCCGCCCCGGCAACTGCCTATCAGGCCGCCGAACGTCACGCAGGCCACTGACTTTTGTAATTGTAACGAGTTGGCCATTTCCGGCCGTCAGGTTTGAGACTGTTTTTTAGGGAGATTTTGATGACGATGCTGTTTCTGTGCTTCTTCTCGGCGCTGCTCTTGTCGCAGGTAGGCCAGCCGAAACCGGTGGAACTTACTGCCTCCCAACAGGCGCGCGCGCGCCGCGGTCACTAAGCGTCACCCTGTGGTGCGTGCCCTGCGCGCCACGCCTTCCAGTCCTGCGGTGTATCCAGATCGGTCACCGCATGACGGCCGGGCAGGGGGAAAAGCTGCACATCCCGCCCGCTAATCACCGCCCGCGCTCCCTGATCACCTTGCAACGCCCGCAAGTTGCCAACCAAGCATTGCGGAAATATCACCGGATGCCCCGGCACGCCGTCCTCGGTCGTGGCGCGCAAGACCTGATCAGGTATCGGCTCAAACGCCGCCAGCATCTGCGCCAGATCGGCTGCATCAATCTCGGGCATGTCCGGCAGCAAGATCATCAGCGCATGTCCATCCGCCGCTGCCGCCCCAGCGCGCAGCGACGCACTCATGCCCTCGTCCGCATCTGCAATCGGCATCACCCCCACCGCCAGATCGGCAATTGCCTTCAGCCGCCCCGCCGCAAATGACCCCGCAGCAGGCAGCGCCACCAGTACCTCGCAGCCTGTCCCTTTTGCCAGCCGAACCGCCCGGCGCAAGATCGGCTCGCCGCCGACTTCCTCCAGAAGCTTGTCACGCCCCTCCATCCGGCGTGAGGCACCGGCGGCTGGAATCAGGATCATTGGACGGGCAGGGGGCATCAAAAGCATCCGGCGGGAATCGGTGTCACCCATATTCCCGCCGGACAATCACTTGGCAAAGCCTATCGTCTGATCTCAACCACGCATACGCGCGCCGTCACCATCCCAAAGCGCACCCGTCACCATCGTCGCCTTGCGGCGCTCGCCCAGAATTTCGATCTCGGCCACCAGACCATCCTTGATCAGTTCAACTGGTACGAACGCCTGCGCCACCGACTTGCCCATCCAGTGCGAGAACCCGCCCGACGAACAGAAGCCCACCACCGTGTCGCCGATCCACAGCGGCTCATAGGCCACCACGTCCGCATCGCCCGCCTCGATCACAAAGGCGCACAGCTTGCGCTTCGGCCCCTCGGCCTTTTCCTTGGTCGCGGCTGCCTTGCCGATCCATTCCACTGGCTTGTTCCAGCGGATGAAGCGGTCGATGCCGGTTTCGCCGGGGAAATAGTCCGGGCTGAACTCGCGTGCCCACGAGCCAAAGAACTTGTCCAGACGCAGCGACATCATCGCCCGCATCCCGAAGGGGCGGATGCCCAGATCGGCCCCAGCGGCGGTCAGCGTATCCCAC
>JBATMT010000505.1:0-1727 GCA_049289975.1 Paracoccaceae bacterium
GTTCAGCCCAGCAACGCTTCGCGCCGCGCCAGCGCCTCAGGCCGCCAGATGTCCTTGCGGGCGTAGTACTCAGCCCGCACCGGCACCCCCTCCGGCAAGATCACCCACGGCAACTTGGTCGAGGTGAAGATATGCACATCCGGCGGGCAGGCCGACGGATCAAGCAAAGTCCCCACCCGCACGAAGGCCACCTTGCGCCCCGCGCCCGAATAGTGGCTCCACAACGCGATCTTGCAGTCAGGGCATCGCACATAGACCTGCCCCTTGCCCGAGGCCGAAGGCGTCTCGACCTCCTCGACCGCACCCGCCAGCAATTCCAGCTTGCCCATCTCGATCATCGCGTTCAGCGCAAAGGCCGAACCCGTCTCGCGCTGACACCATGTGCAGTGACAGCAATGCACCACCAGCGGGCTGTCGGTCATCCTATAGCGCACCTTGCCGCAGGTACATCTGCCTTCCATCGCCAGACCTCCCATTTTTCGACCCCAAATACCCCGGGGGTGTGGGGGCAGAGCCCCCGTTAGCCGATCAGTGCCTTAACCCGCGCCGCGAAATCGTCGCCGCGCTTCTCGAAATTCGGATACTGGTCGAACGACGCCGCCGCCGGGGCCAGAAGCACCGTCTCACCACTCAGCGCCTCGGCTGCCGCGCGTTCTACCGCGCGTTCCATCGTCTCGCATATCTCATGGGGCACGTCGCCCAGTTCCAACGCGAAATCCCGGGCCGAATGGCCAATCAGATAGGCCTTCACCACCGACCCCAGATGCGGGACCAATCCGGAAATCCCGCCCTCCTTGCCAAGCCCGCCAGCGATCCAGCGAATCTTGTCGAACGCCTGCAGAGCTTTGGCCGCGCTGTCGACGTTGGTGGCCTTTGAATCGTTGACGAACCGCACGCCGTCGCGTTCGGCCACGATCTGCGACCGATGCGGCAGCCCCTCGAAAGAATGCAGCGCCTGTTCGATCAGCTTCGGAGATATCCCCAGCCCCCGCACCGCCGCATAGGCCGCACAGGCGTTTTGATGGTTATGCGCGCCGGGCAGCCCCTTCACGCCCCGAAGGTCAACCGAAGCCATCTGCCTCCCCTTGCGCCATTCCGCCAGAAATCCCTTGCGCGCAAAGACCGTCCAGCCCAGCCCTTCCAGCTTCTGACCGGATGATATCCGGATCACCCGGTCATCGGTCGGCCCGGCCGCGAGTTGGTTGGCAAGGAACTGCCCTTCCTTTTCATCCACACCGATCACGGCCCGATCCGGCCCGCCCTCGGCAAACAGCCGCCGCTTCGCCGCGAAATAGCCGCCCATCCCCGCGTGCCGGTCAAGATGATCGGGCGACAGATTGGTGAACACCGCGATATCGGGGGTCAGCGACCGTGCCAGATCAGTCTGATAGGACGACAATTCCAGCACCACCACTTCGCCATCTGCCGCCGGTTCCATGTCAAGCACGCCGCGCCCGATGTTACCCGCCATCTGCGTCGGTCGGTCCGCGACAGTCAGGATGTGATGGATCAGCGCCGTCGTCGTCGACTTCCCGTTCGAGCCGGTCACCGCAATGACCTTCGGGGCAACGTCGAAACTGTCCCACGTATCCGTCGCCCACGACTGGAAAAACAGTCCGATGTCATTGTCGACCGGCACGCCTTCGGCCAGCGCACGGGCGATATGGCGGTTCGGTTGCGGATAAAGATGCGGAATTCCCGGCGACGTCACCAAAAGCACCAGCCCC
>JBATMT010000506.1:0-9676 GCA_049289975.1 Paracoccaceae bacterium
TCATAGGCGACCACGCCGCCAAAGGCTTTGGCCTTGATGCCGTTTTCGCTGTAGCTGAGAAGTTGCGCGCCCTCATCGGGCAGGTTGGCAAATGTCATTGTCGCTGCCGGAGCAGCCGTTGTCGCCAATAACAAGGCAGCAGCCGACAGGATCGACGAGCTTAGGATGGACATGAAAAACCCTCACCAATTACGTATATCGACATTGTCCGTGATCGTGCTGCGGGTCAATCCGTACCTTTGCGGCAAGGGGTTTTTGCGCCTCCGGTTGGCGGAAAACCACCAGAGGTCGGGGGGCTTGCATGTGCCTGACCCGAGCCGTAGGCATTGCGCATGAAAATTCTCTTCCTTGGTGATGTGGTCGGTCGGGCCGGTCGTGATGCGGTGATCAGTCGCTTGCCGCGCCTGCGCGAAGAATGGTCGCTCGATTTCGTCGTGGTGAACGGCGAAAATGCGACGGCGGGTATCGGGATATCGGCAGATCATGCCAAGGCGATCCTCAATGCCGGAGCCGATTGTCTGACGCTCGGAGATCATGCCTTCGACCAGAAGGACATGTTCAGCTTCATCGAGTCGGAGCCGCGGATCATTCGCCCCTTGAACTATGCCAAGACCGCGCCGGGGCGTGGTGCGCGGCTGTTTGATGCGCGGGGTGGGCGCAAGATACTGGTGGCGCAGGTGCTTGGGCAGGTATTCATGAAGCGCCCGTTCGATGATCCGTTCTCGGCCGTCGATGCGGTCTTGCGGAACCATCCGCTTGGCGGCATGGCGCAGGCGATCCTTGTCGATGTTCACGCCGAGGCAACGTCGGAGAAGATGGGGATGGGCCATTGGTGCGATGGCCGCGCCAGCGTTGTTGTTGGCACGCACACGCATGTGCCGACAGGCGACGCGCAGATCCTTTTAGGTGGCACGGCGTTCCAGTCGGATGCGGGCATGTGCGGCGATTACAATTCGGTCATCGGGATGGACAAGCTGGAGCCATTGCGGCGCTTCGTGACTGGCATGGGCAAGGAGCGGTTCACTCCGGCAGAGGGCGACGCGACGCTGGCGGGCTTATATGTCGAAACCGATGACCGCAGCGGCAAGGCCACCAAGGTGCGGATGATCCGGGTTGGCGGCAAACTGCAAGAGTCGCTCCCTTGAACGAGCGCTTGCGCTTTTCCGCGGTGCTCGTGGCGCTTGGCATAGGCTGGGGCTCGACGCAGCCGCTTGGCAAGATCGCCACCTCGACGGGTCACGGGCACTTCGGTCTGATCTTCTGGCAACTGGTGATCGGGGCGCTGGTGTTGGGTGCACTGCTGGCCGTTCAAGGCAAGCGCTTTCCGATCCGCCATGAAACGATCCGGTTTGCCGCTCTGATCGCCGTCATTGGCACGCTGATCCCGAACTCGACATTCTACATTTCTGTGGCGCACCTGCCGTCGGGCATCATGTCGATCCTGATTTCGACAGTGCCGCTGATTTCATTCCCCATCGCTCTGGCGCTGGGTATGGATCGTTTCGATCTTCGCCGCATTGGCGGACTGCTTCTAGGCCTGACCGGGGTGGCGCTGATTGCCATTCCGCAGTCAAGCTTGCCAGACCCGTCGATGGTGGCGTGGCTGCCGGTGGCGATGGTCGGACCAATCTTCTATGCATGCGAAGCCAACATCGTGGCGCGCTGGGGTACGGCAGGGCTCGACCCGGTGCAGGCAATGTTCGGAGCGTCGGTCGTTGGGGCGATCATGGCGTTTCCGCTGATGATGGCAAGCGGCCAGTGGATCAGTCCTCTGCCGCCCTATGGCAAGGCCGAGCTGGCACTGATTGCGTCGTCAACGATGCATGCCGGGCTTTACACCACCTATGTGTGGCTGGCCTCGCGCGCAGGGGCGGTATTTGCCTCGCAGACCTCCTACATCGTGACCGGCGCAGGTGTTACATGGGCGATGCTGTTGCTGGGCGAACGCTTCAGCCCGTGGATATATGCAGCCATCGCCGTGATGTTTTGTGGCTTGCTGCTGGTGCGGCCGCGGGGGCGGGTTGCCAAAGTCGCTTGATCGACAAGAAACATCTACTTATTCCGTCGTATATCGAAGAATATGCTATCCGGACTGGATGAACGGGAGAAAGTATGCTCGGTTTTGAGATCCCAGAGGCCTATCAGGCGTATGTTGCACTGGGGATAGTTGCAGGGATGTTCGCCCTGTTTCTGAGTGAGAAGCTGGCCCCCGAGATCGTCGCGATGGCTGGTGCCGCGCTCATGCTGGTATTGGGGCTTTTGCCCATTAAAGATGCCACCGAGACGCTGGCGAACTCCGCTCCCTGGACCATCGCTTTCATGTTCATGGTGATGGCTGCGCTGATGCGCACCGGAGCTTTGCAGGCGATCACCTCTCTGGCCGAGGATCACGCCGAGGACCACCCGCGCCGGACGGTGATTCTGTTGTACCTGTGTGTGGTGGTCGGTTCGGCTTTCATGAACAATACGCCCGTCGTGGCGGTAATGATCCCGATCTTCATGCAGGTTGCCAAGCGGCTGAACATGCCACCTTCGCGGTTCCTGATGCCATTGTCACACTTCACCATCATGGGCGGCATGATGACGCTGATCGGCACTTCGACGAACATCCTCGTCGATGGCGTCGTGCAAAAACAGGGTATGCCGCATTTCTCGATCTTCGAGATTGCGCCCGTCGGTATCGCCGTCACGCTGGCGGGCGGCACGTTCATGGCGCTTTTTTCGCGCAAACTGGTGCCCGACCGCGACTCGATGTCGAGCCTTCTGGGCGACCGGTCGAAGATGAAATTCTTCACCGAGGTGGCTGTGCCTGACGACTCGCCGCTGCTGGGCCGCGCGGTCGATTCCATAGACATCTTCAAGCGCGGCGGGGCACGGGTGGTGGACGTTCTGCGCGGCGATGCCTCGTTGCGCCGCGACATGTCGTCTGTCCGGCTCGAGCCGGGCGACCGGGTGGTGCTCCGCACGCCGATGTCGGAACTCCTTGACCTGCATTCCAACAAGCAGGTGCGACTGGTCGACAAGCTGTCCTCGATCCAGACCGAAACGGTCGAGGTGCTGATCACGCCGGGTTGCCACATGATCGGCCGCTCGCTTGGCTCGATGCGCCTGCGCCGCCGCTATGGCGTTTACCCGCTGGCCGTCCACCGCCGGAACCAGAACATCGGACGGCAGCTTGACGACCTTGTGGTGCAGGTGGGTGATACGCTTCTGCTGGAAGGCGCCCCCGAAGATATCTCGCGGCTCGCAGCCGACATGGACATGGTCGACGTGACCAAGCCCTCGGCCAAGCCGTTCCGGCGCAGTCACATGCCCATTGCGGTGTTGGCGCTTTTGTCCGTCGTCGGTCTGTCGGCCTTTGACGTCGCCCCGATCCTTGTCCTGTCGATGTTGGCGGTGACCGTCATTCTGGTGACGCGCTGTATCGACGCTGACGAGGCGTTCAGCGCGGTAGATGGCCGCCTGATGGGCATGATCTTCGGCATGTTGGCCGTGGGGCAGGGGTTGGATAACTCGGGTGCGGTGAAGCTCATCGTTGATGCCGTCGCCCCGGTCCTGACCGACCTTCCGCCGATCGCGGCGCTGGTTGCGGTATACTTCCTTGGGCTGATCCTGACAGAATTCCTGTCGAACAATGCGGTTGCGGTGATCTTCACGCCGATAGCAATGCAGCTTGCGGTAACGCTTGGCCTTGATCCGCGCCCCTTCGCGGTGGCGGTGATGTTCTCGGCCTCGGTGGCATTTGCCACGCCGATCGGTTATCAGACGCACATGATGGTTTACGGCCCAGGGGGCTACAAGTTCTCGGACTTCATGCGGCTTGGTCTTCCGCTTGATCTCGTGACCGGTGCGGCGGCTTGCATCGTGATCCCCATGATATGGCCACTGCAAGGATAGGAATGATGCGTTTTCTTCTGCTCGGCCCCGTTGCAATCCTTCTTGCGGCCTGTGCCGGTCTGCCCGGCGTGTCAGCGCGCCCCGAGGCGGTCAGTCTTGGTGGCGAGCGCATGTCGGTCAGGTTCACCGATGGTGTCGTCTGCCGGACCGCCGTTCCGCTGACCGGCGGGCAGGGCCAGCTGGAGGGCTGTGCGCATCCGCTGGACTGGGCCGTCACCATCCACAAGCGCAACTATCTCGAGCCGGTCTTTGGCGAGGCGGTCTCGCCCTATGCTCACATCGTTCTCAGCGATGGCAGCGGGCGCAACTGGGCGTTCCAGACGCCCATGCCCGTCGACGGTGACAGCCGTCTGTGACGGACGCGCCGGGCCGGGGTTGCGAGAAGTCTGCGGCCCCACTATAGAGGCCCGAAATCCTGAAAAGATCTGACGGAGACGGTCATGGCAGGCCATTCAAAATGGGCCAATATCCAGCATCGCAAGGGCAAGCAGGACAAGCTGCGCTCTAAGATGTTCTCGAAGCTGGCGAAGGAAATCACCGTCGCCGCCAAGATGGGCGACCCTGATCCCGACAAGAACCCGCGTCTGCGTTTGGCTGTCAAGGCAGCGAAGTCGCAGTCGATGCCGAAGGACGTGATCGACCGCGCCATCAAGAAGTCGCAGGCAGGCGATGCTGAAGATTATTCGGAAATCCGCTATGAGGGTTACGGCCCGAATGGCATCGCGATCATGGTCGAGACCCTGACCGACAACCTCAACCGCACCGCCTCGAACGTGCGGAGCTATTTCACCAAGCATGGCGGCAACCTCGGCACCACCGGATCGGTTGCGTTCATGTTCGACCGCATGGGCGAGATCACCTATCTGCCCGCCGCGGGCGATGCCGACACGGTGATGATGGCCGCCATCGAAGCGGGCGCAGACGATGTGGAATCCGATGAGGACGGCCACTGGATCTATTGCGCCGCCGACATGCTGTCGGACGTTTCGGAGGCCTTGGAAAAGCAGCTGGGCGAAAGCGAAGAGGCCAAGCTGATCTGGAAGCCGCAGAACCGCACTGACGTTGACCTCGAGACCGCAACGAAGCTGATGAAGCTGATCGACACGCTCGAAGAAGATGACGACGTTCAGACCGTGACGGCGAATTTCGACATTCCTGAGGACGTTGCAGCGCAACTCGACTGAGTTTGCCTTAGCTTCGGACCAGCGCGGAGGCCTTTGGGCCCCCATTTGTGTTTTTGGGGCTTTGCCCAGTTTTTGCTAAGTCCTTGACCACTCCTCGCCCAATCTGGCGCTTTCGCCAGCGAACGCGCCATGCCCCCGGATATGTAAACGCAGAAAATGCGCAGATTGAGCTTCAACCCTGGCGCAGGTCCGATCGGGCCGCAGAACGGACGGAACGGGTCAGGGGGGCGAGCGCATTTTCGGTCAGGCGGCTGACTTGCCAGTAAAGCGCCACGTCGAGCGGTTCTTCGGGAGCCAGCGCGATCAGCCGACCCTCGGCGATGTGGTCTTTCACGAGGGCCTCGGGATTCATGCCCCAGCCCAGCCCAAGGAGTGCGGCATCGACGAATGCTTGACTAGAGCCGATGACGTGGCTTGGCATGGCCACACGCCGTCCGATCAGGCGGGCGGCCCAGTCACGCTGGAGCCGGTCCTTAGCGTTGAAGGTCAGCGCCGGGGCGCGGGCAAGGTTGCGCACGGTCAGGCCATCGGCAAACCAACGGTCGCAGAACGCGGGTGAGGCAGTCGCGAGATAGCGCAAAGCGCCAAGTGTATGGGGCACCGCCCCTGGCAGCGGATCGGCCCGCGAAGTTAAGGCGGCGGCGACTTCGCCACGCATGAGGAGCGTGTCGGAATGGTCCTGATCGTCGATGACGATGTCGAAGAGCATATCGGGCAGCGCCGAAAGGGCAGGCAGGAACCATGTGGCAAGGCTGTCGGCATTGACTGCTATGCGAATTGTCGGGCGGTCAGTGCCGGGGTCTTGCCCGAGATCGCGGCGGAGCGATTGTTCGAGAAGCCGAACATCGTCGGCATGGCGGGCGAGCCGGCGACCCGCCTCGGTCGGCTCTACCGGCAGCGAACGGATCAGAAGCGCCGTTCCCATACGGTCCTCCAGCGCGCGGATGCGTTGCGAGATGGCCGAGGGCGTGACGCTTAGCATCGAGGCGGCGGCATCGAACGATCCGGTGCGCAAGACGGTGGCGAGAGTTTCCAACTGGGCGGGGTCTATCATTAGCGTGCCTAATGTTGGAGCAACTATCTTAATTTGATTTCATGGAAGCAGCGATCTAGTCAAGCCGGGATATCAGGGAGTGGTGCAATGTCGGGCGAAACAGATCTGTCGGTGCTGATCCGCAGCATGGAGCCGGTGCTGGGCGCCGATCGCTACGGGTACGTGGCGCTTCCCAATGGGCAGTCGGTGCCTGCGGGTTGCACGCCCTTTGCGGTCGTCTGCGAAGACGAAGGCATGACACTGATCGCGCCGATCGAGCAGTTGGCCGCCCTCGGTCACGCCGCGGAAACCGAATGGGCGCGGATAAGCCTGACAGTGCATTCCTCGCTCTCGGCAGTCGGACTGACAGCGGCTTTTGCGCGGGCCTTGGGTGACGCAGGCATCAGTGCCAACGTGATCGCTGGCTATTTTCACGACCATATCTTTGTCGCCTGGGCACAGCGCGAGGCGGCGGTGACAGCTTTGCAGGCACTGGCGACAGCCGGAGGTAACAATGTTTGAGGCGGCGTTTGCAGGGTTCCGGCTTGGTTTTGGACTGATCCTTGCCATCGGCGGGCAGAATGCGCTGGTGCTCCGGCAGGGCATCCGGCGCGAGCATGTGTTCGCGGTGTGCATGTTTTGTGCGGTGTCCGATGCGATTCTGATCGCGGCAGGTGTGTCAGGCTTTGCGGCGGCGTCGGAGTCGGCGCCTTGGCTGGCGCCGGCGCTGAAATGGGCAGGTGTTGCCTTCCTGGCCTGGTACGGCTTGCGGTCGTTCCGGTCTGCCCTGAACCCGCATGGCGCGTTGTCGGCGGCAGAGGGCGGCGCCGAGAGCCTTGGCAAGGTCTTGGCTATGATCGCGGCGATGACATGGCTCAATCCGCATGTCTATCTGGATACTGTCGTGCTGCTTGGGTCGGTATCGGCGCAATATCCGGGTAAGGCGCTGACCTTTGCGCTGGGGGCAATGACCGCATCGTTCGTCTTCTTCTTTGGCCTGGGTTACGGGGCGCGGCTTCTGGCCCCGATCTTTGCGCGGCCGCGTGCCTGGCAGGTGCTGGACGGGATCGTGGCGATAACGATGTGGTCGCTTGCCCTGGGTGTCGCTCTTGGCTGACCTTGAAACTGGCGGACGCTTCTGATCTTGCTCGGGCATGACCGCTTCGCCCCGTTCCGCCCGCAATTTCACCTCGCATAGGCCGCTTGAGGGCATCCTCTGGATGGTGCTGTCGGGCATCAGTTTTGTCTGCGTCAATGGCGGTGTGCACCATCTGGGCACGGCCTTGCCCTCGGCTGAAAGCGCATTTCTGCGCTTTCTGATCGGGGTGCTGCTTCTGACGCCTGCGCTTGTCACAACCCTAAGGATAGGCGCGCCCCGCCATATCTGGCCGCTCGTCGGGTTGCGCGGCTTCCTGCATACGCTGGCGGTGCTCTTCTGGTTCTATGCGATGGCGCGCATCCCGGTCGCCGAGGTGACGGCGATCGGCTATCTCAGCCCGATCGTGGTGACGGTGGGCGCGGCGCTCTTTCTGGGCGAGCGGCTTGCCTTCCGGCGCATTGCCGCGATTGGCGTGGCGCTGGTGGGTGCCCTGATCGTGCTGAGGCCGGGCCTGCGTGAGTTGCAACCCGGCCATTTCGCCCAGCTTGCGGCGTCGGTGTTCTTTGGACTGTCCTATATCGTCGCCAAGCGGTTGGCATCGGTCTTGCCTGCCTCGGCACTGGTGGCGCTGATGTCGCTGACCGTGACGATTGGTCTGTTCCCCGTCGCCATGCTCGACTGGGTCTGGCCCACGACATCGCAATACCTGTGGCTTCTGCTGGTCGCGCTGTTCGCGACGTCTGGCCATTATTGCATGGCGCGCGCCTTTGCGACTGCGCCGGTCAGCATGACGCAACCAGTCGTCTTCTTGCAGCTTGTCTGGGCGACGGCCTTGGGCTGGCTGGCCTTTGGCGAGGCTGTCGACCCCTACGTGATCCTTGGTGGGGCGGTGATCATCGGCGCGATCAGCTATATGAGTTGGCGCGAGGCACAAATCGCGCGTGCCGGGGCAACCCCGCTGCCCGACGCAGAGAAGATCTGAACAAAAAAACCCCCGCTTGCGCGGGGGTGACAGAGAGTCTCTAGGCTTGTTTTCCCGCAAAAGCGGGGATTAGCCGCGTGGGTCGAGAAGCCGCGCGATGACTGTCTTGCGCGAAACTTGTCCCACCACTTTGCCATGGTCAAGAACAGTCAGGGCGCGGGTTTCGTCCTTCAGGCGCCCCATCACTTCCTTGATCGGCGTGTCGATTTCGACTTCGCCGGTCGTGGGCGTGCTGTTCGGCGTTGGCTCGATGGCATCGCGGGCGGTCAGCACTGACAGCGGGTTCATGTGGTTGACGAAATCAGCCACATAGTCCGACACAGGGTTGGCGATGATCTCGCGCGCCGTGCCGCACTGGACGATGCGTCCGCCTTCCATCAGGGCGATGCGGTCACCAATCTTGAAAGCCTCGTCAAGGTCGTGGCTGACGAAGATGATGGTGCGGTGCAGCTTTTCCTGAAGCTCCAGAAGTTCGTCCTGAAGCCGCGTGCGGATCAGCGGATCAAGCGCCGAGAAGGGCTCATCCATCAACAGGATCGGCGCGTCGGTGACGAAGGCGCGGGCAAGTCCGACACGCTGCTGCATGCCGCCCGACAATTCGCCAACCTTGGCGTCGGCCCGTTCGTGCAGGCCCACAAGCCTCAACTGGCTATCCACTCGTTCGCGCATCTGCGCCGGTGACTGCCCTGCCAGTTCCAGACCAAGGCCCACGTTCTCGCGGACTGTCCGCCACGGCAAAAGGCCGAACTGCTGGAACACCATCGCCACGATTTCGCGGCGGACCTTCAGAAGGTTGTCGCGGTCGGCAGAGCCCACGTCGGTGCTCCAGCCCTTTTCATGAACGGTGACGGCACCACGGCACACCGGGTTCAGGCCGTTCACGGCGCGCAGAAGCGTGGACTTGCCCGAACCGGACAAGCCCATCAGCACGAGGATTTCGCCCCGCGCCACGGTGAGCGAGCAATCATGCACGCCCAGAACCTGTCCGGTTTCCTTCTGGATTTCGGTGCGGCTCATGCCCTTGTCCATAAGTGGCAGTGCCCGGTCTGGGTAATCGCCAAAGACGATGTTCACCTTCTTGAACTCGACGGCGATGTCGGAAGCGTTGATGGCCATTACGCATCTCCCTTGCGCAGCATGCGGTCGAGCACGATGGCCACGATCACGATCACAAAGCCCGACTCAAAGCCGAGCGCAGTATTCACCGAGTTCAGAGCCCGCACGACCGGCACGCCAAGTCCGTTGGCCCCGACGAGAGCGGCGATGACAACCATCGACAGCGACAGCATAATGGTCTGGTTCAGGCCCGCCATGATCTGCGGCAGGGCATAGGGCAGTTCCGCCTTGACCAGCACCTGACGCTTGGTGGCACCAAAGGCGGTCAGAGCCTCGATCAGTGCCTTGGGAGTGTTGGAGACGCCCAGATGGGTCAGTCGGATTGGCGCAGGAAGCACGAAGATCACCGTGGCGATCAGGCCGGG